>CBKWFZ010000300.1:0-5403 GCA_966673785.1 uncultured bacterium | reverse complement strand
CATGGCTACCAGACAGACGAAAGTAATGCCAGCGGCGTCGCCGGCTCAGCAAAATGAGGGATTTCGAAAAATCATGTATCTTTGAAGCATGTCAGGCAGATTGAACCTTTTGGAAGAAACGCTTTCTCATTTTGAAGAGGGGGCGCGCTCGGTGCGGGCTTATACGAACGAGACCACCTATATCTTCACGCGTGTTTCGAATTCACCTGAATTTTATGTCACCCTGGAGGAACCAGGTTTCCCGAAAACAAAAGTCAGCCGGATCGACCAGTATTTTCCCGAGGTCTTCGGTATTGAGGTCCTTCACTAATCAGCATTTTTGTTAAAAGGCGGTTTTGAGAACTAACGCCGCGAACTCCGGGGTTGATCCGGTTAGTTCGCGTACGGCTGCGTTTCCAGTAATTATTCAAATCGCAAAGATTCGATAGGATCAAGTTTTGAAGCTTTGTGCGCCGGATAGTACCCGGAGATTAATCCGACCATAACACACACGACGAAGCCAATCATGATCCACATCCAGGGTATTATGAATGAATCGTTACCCAATAAACGCGATGCCCCATTCCCGGCAAGTATACCCAGGAATACACCTGCTATTCCACCAATCAGACATACCACGATAGCTTCTATCACAAATTGTTGCTTGATCTTCTTGGGGGTTGCACCCAGCGCCTTGCGCACGCCAATTTCCCGGGTACGCTCGGTCACTGACACAAGCATGATATTCATCAACGCGATCGACGCGCCGAGAAGGGTGATGATACCGATCGAGAAACCGACAATCTGCGCCTTGCCTGAAAGGCTGTCAAGTTCTGCCAGCGTGTCGCTGCGCCGCAGTTCAAAAGAATCGGGCTGACCGGGATCGTCCCCGCGAATCCGCCGCAGAAGCCCGGTGGCCTCTCCCATCGCATACTCCATCTGGGTCGGATCCGAAATTCCCACCGAAACTCTGTAATTCAGCCCCCGGCCACCTGAAAGTTGATTTGCCTTGACGATAGAAACGAAAGCCATGTTGTCGTAATTAGACGAGGGATCGCCAAAACCACCCTTTTCCTTCAAAACGCCGATAACACGGAATTGACCACCCATGAATGAAACCTCCGTGTTTTCAATCGATTCATTCTCTTTGTACAGCGTGGTATAGACCTTATAGCCGAGTATCACGAGCTGGCCCCCGGTATGAATTTCACGTTCCGAAAACGACCTTCCCTGCTCAAACTCAAGGTTCTTCAACGGGAAATAACCGTCGTTCACTCCGGTGACGAACACATTGGGGTTTGTTTTTTCCGACTTCCGTTTTACCTCGGCGATACCCGTAACAACCGCCGACAGGCTTATCGAAGACGGCACGTTGTATTCGTCCATGAACTTGAACGCTTCATTCATTGTGATCAGCGGGTAGGTTTTTTCAGCTACGCCCTGCGTGCTTCCACCCCGGTTCGTTTTTGAACGGATGTTGAACGTATTTGCCCCAAGGGAGGAAAGACTTTGCAGAATGGAGGCCTTGATCCCGTCTACGGCGGTAAGGACGCCGACAAGAGCCGTGATGCCCAGTGTGATGATCATGGCCGTTATGATCGACCGGAGCAAATTCGCCCTGACCGAACGAAGTCCTTCTCTGATATTTTCTACGAGATTCATGCGAGGAGACTAATCTATTCAATAATACGTTGATCTGTAAGGGCCGAATGTTACATCTGGCAGTAAAATTTTCGCAATAAAATGACTTTCAGACCGAAATTGGATAGATAATTCCGGATAATGTAGCGATTTGATAACTTTATAGACCCGAAAACCGAGTAGCATGACAAGAAGCGTTCTGACGGCAATCGCAATTTTCCTGACCATTACGGGGTTTGCAAATTCCATTTTGATCCCGATGGATGAGAAACAGACTAACCACCTGAAGGCGTACGGTGTAGCATACTGGATCCTCAGGGGCGATATGGAGGTGGATTGGCTGCTAAACTACCGTGGCGGAAGCTTCATGGTCAACTATCATCCCTCAATTCAGAATGAGCTTGTGATTCGCGGCGTGAGCTTTGAAATTATTTCAGATGCGCAGACCAATCAGATCATTTCAGAGATTGCAAGCCCTGCCGTGAACTATGATATCATGAAGCTGGAAAAGTATCCGAAGATCGCCGTTTACTCACCCAAAACGAAGCAGCCATGGGACGACGCGGTAACACTGGTGCTGACATACGCCGAAATTCCCTATGACATCATCTACGACGACGAAGTGCTAAAAGGCGTTCTCCCTAAATACGACTGGCTGCACCTGCATCATGAGGACTTCACCGGGCAGTACGGCAAGTTCTACGGAAATTTTTCCAACATGCCGTGGTATATCGAACAGCAAAAGGAAGCAGAAGACATTGCACGCAGAAACGGATTCTCCAAGGTGTCGCAGCTTAAACTGGCCGTTGCTAAAATGATAAAGGAATTCGTTGCCGGTGGTGGATTTATGTTCGCGATGTGCTCGGCGACGGATTCATATGACATCGCACTCGCCGCAGAGGGTATCGATATCTGTGAGCGGATGTACGATGGCGATCCGGCGGACCCGATGGCACAGCAAAAACTGAATTACGACAACACGTTCGGCTTCCAGGATTTTAAGCTGGTACGCGATCCATACCAATACGAATTCTCCGACATCGACAATCCACCGCAGGAACGCGGACTGCGTCAGGACAATGATTATTTTTCTCTTTTTGAGTTCTCCGCGAAGTGGGACCCCATCCCGACAATGCTCACGCAGAATCATACCCGGATCATCGCCGGTTTCTTTGGACAGACCACAGGATTCAAGAAAAACCTCATTAAACCAGACGTGGTTGTAATGGGTGAAAACAAGGAGATTCGGGAAGCCAAATATCTTCACGGCGTTTTAGGCAAGGGTTTCTGGACGTATTACGGTGGTCATGACCCGGAAGACTATCAGCATCAGGTCGGCGAAGAACCAACAGATCTCAATCAGCATCCGAATTCACCGGGATATCGCCTGATTCTGAACAACGTGCTGTTCCCGGCGGCAAAGAAAAAGAAGCAGAAAACGTAACGCGTTCCGCCAAATCGGTTTCAGTTGCCTTACTCAACCAGCATTCCGCCTCGCACTTTAACAATGCGCGCCTCGGGATGTTGTTCGGCGTACCGTTGCCGGTACTCTTCCGCCTCTTCTTGCGAGCGAAATTTGCCGGAGGTCCAATGAACAACATCTTCAGCATCCTGGATTACATCAACGCCCCAGAGGTAAGCCCGTTGCGACGTGAGTATCTTCCACGGATCTTCGTGGTCGCGGGTTGTGAGTAATAGAACCGCGTACCTGACCTCTGGCTTGTCCGGCGGCGTCGTTATCTCCGGTACGTTCACGTTATATTTCGCAGACAACGTGCGCGAATCCTTGAGAAACAAATTGTACGCCGCGCGCGAAGCGGCATCTTTAATAAACGCATGGTTCGTGCGGTCGCCATCCGCCGCGGGGAGAATGTAATAGTCCTTGTTGGCATCCGCGGTCCGGTGCACCCACTGGAGGTAGTATCCGGCGGTGTCGATTGCAACGGTTGAGCTATCCGTACCAAATGTGACCTTGCTCAACCTCACGTAAGCCATTGAGCCTCCATCCGTGTATTGCTTGCGCTGACCCGAGACAAAGTTACCCAGCGAATAGGCGACAAACTGATTACGTTCCTTCCGCCATTCCATGGGTTGAATCACATGGGGATGGGCTCCGATCACGAGGGTTGCGCCGTGCTTAAAACAAAACTCCGTGATCTGCTTCTGTGCACGGGAAGGCAGCCGCTCATACTCGTTGCCCCAGTGCGTGAAAACAACGATGACATCCGGTTTTTCCGCTCTGGCCCGCTGGATGTCGCGCCGGATCAATGCCGTGTCCAACATGTTAACAATGCTGGGTTTGTGTACAGGAAGTCCATTGGTTCCGTACGTGTAATTCAGGACAGCAATGGCAAAGCCGTTCTTGTACAACATCATCGGCGTCGCTTTCGCGCGATCGGCGCTATCGAGAAATGTTCCGGTACGCGGAATGCCGAGACTGTCAAGCATTCGGATCGTTCGCACAAGCCCTTTCCGCCCACGGTCTACACAGTGATTGTTAGCGGTGACCAACCCGTCGAAGCCCGCATCCTTCAGCGTAACAGCAAGTGCATCCGGTGAGCTGAACTGGGGATAACCTTTGTAAGGCGGGCCTGCAAGCGTAACCTCGAGGTTTGCAAAGGAAACGTCAGCCGCGGCGATATACGGCTTAATGAACTGAAAGCAGGGATCGTAGTTGTACGACTTTGTCGTTGGATCGTAAGCCGATGCGATCTGCGAATCGTGTCCCATCACATCTCCACCGAATAACATCGAAACATAGGTTGTGTCCTGCGCGCTGAGCGCCGGCGACAACCCCATTAGAAAAAAACAAAACAACAATTCTCTATATCGCATAAAATTTAATTGCAATGGAATCCATTCACATGAAGGACAGAATCTTCAACGATTACGTAGACCTGATCGTCTTTCATCGGTTTGATTCGCGCGAGTCCGGTAAACACACCGAACGCAGGTAACAGTGCCTGCTGCCGTCCAAAATAGAAACACGGCAGAGTCACCGCCTGCTTTCCCCTACCATGAAGCGTAACTCCCGGATGAATGTGCCCCGCGAGATTATACTGGCCGTCGTGGATTGTATCGAGCGGGTGGTGAGTCAGAATGAATTGATCAATAATGAGCTCGTCGTGAAGCATAACACCTTTCCGTTCATATTGTAATTCGCTCATGATATCGTGGTTTCCAAGCACGAGCTCAAACGAAATATGCCGGTAATGTCGGATTACTTCGCCAAATACTTCCCATTCTGGATTATAGTGGCTGTGGAAAAGGTCGCCTAGACACAGAATCCGTTCAGGTTTTACGCGCTGGATCAGGTCGACCAGGACTTCGATATTCCTGTCGTTCGCCCTTGAGGGAAGGGGAATTCCCGACCTCCGGAAGTGATTGATCTTACCCAGGTGAAGATCAGCCAGTAAGAGGGCTTTCTTTTTTGGCCAAAACATTGCTTTGTGATGAAGCAATTGAAACGATTCACCTGAAATTTCTACGGTCATGACAGCTGGCCCTAATTTATTACTTTTAACCGGCGAAGTTAATTCACAATCTATGCAAAAACCTATTGTACGATTAATTGCCTTGCTTTTGTTCATAACGGTATCCGCCATGGCTCAACGACAGCCTCCCCCCTTCAAAAAGCTTCAGCATATTCAGGGAAACGACACCCTTCCGTACGGCTTGCTCCAACCCTTAAAAATCACTCCCAGAGAAAAATATCCACTCGTGATCTTCCTTCACGGTGCAGGCGAACGCGGCAACGACACCGCAGGAAACATCAAACACCTC
>CBKWFZ010000299.1:0-5409 GCA_966673785.1 uncultured bacterium | reverse complement strand
CAGCGAAAGCGGCAGGGTCTGCTGCCTGTTGATCATCTTCCGATGAAAATCCCGGATGGATGTCCCCAGAACAGACGGATCATCGCCTACTTCATCATGAGAGATAAGGGGATTGTAGATATAGAATGTTGTATCCTCCACACCTTTAGCAGTCAGAGGTCCCGTGAACTGCATGAGCCGCCTGAGGAAACGAAGTGCAGCGTCGCGAACGGTTTCATCTTCAATCGGTGCAACGCATAACCAGCGAAGGTGGTGCAACTCATCCGAACAGGAGGGGTCGTCGAGGAACGCCCGGTGAAACGCTCCTTCAACCAGTTCAAGTTCAACGCCGGTAAGCGGCAACGTCGACGGATAAATGCGGTACACCGGAAGCGCGAGCATGAATGCTGCAAGTGCACGTTTCATCCGCTCACGTTCAAATCGACCTAAAAGCCCGGCACCAACGAAATAGCGGATCAGGTTATCGAGTTCGCCGGCCATGTGCCGCTCCAGAATAAGTTTTTTGTTTCGCTGGACGAGATCCGCATAGGGTGGTACATCCGGAACGAGCGTGTGATAAAAATTCACCAGTTTCTCCGAACCCTTCGGATCCGTGAAAAGCTTATTCAGCGTCGAAAGAAACTCATAACCACTTGTACCCTGAACCGGCCACTGCTGCGGAAGGACTTCGTCGGATTCAAGAATCTTTTCGGCGATGATGTAGCAATCGTTCCCAAGTAAGCCCCTGAGCCGGTCAAGGTATTCCGTAGGGTCATTCAGTCCGTCTATGTGATCAATCCGGACACCCTGAATCATGCCTTCGTTGTATAAGTGGCGTATGAGCTTGTGATAATCGTCAAAAACGGATTGGTCGCCCATTCGCAGGCATATCAGCGAGTTGACGGTAAAGAACCTCCGGTAGTTGATTTCGCGTTCCGTGCGTTTCCAGAACGTCAGCCGGTAATTTTGCATGTCAAGAATCTCCGGCATCAGCTGCTTCTTCGCGCTTAGTTCTTTAAGCAACGCTGCGAGAGCGGGAATGAGACCGTCCCGCTCAAGTTTGCTTCGCCATTGGGCTTTGAAAGCGCTCCAGTCTTCAACGCTCTTCTGTTCATTCATTGCGCGTTGCATTTCACGAAACGCTTCACCGAGGTGATGCAACGTTCCGGTATGCGAGGCGAGTAACCCGTATGTCTGATCATTAACGGGGTAACAATTGTCATAGTAGCACAGGGAAATTCCGCTTTCCGTGAGTGAAAGGGTTATTTCACCCTCCTGCAGGCATTCATGGACTTCCCTGCCGAGAAAGGGTACCAACAGCTTCCCATGCAGATCGGGATTCTCATGTTCCCAGTCAATATCAAAATACCGGTAGTAAGGCGATTTCGAACCTCTTTCGAGAACATCCATCAGTCGCGTGTTATGGGTGCTGAAAGCCATGTGATTCGGAACGATGTCCTGAATCCAGATCATACCCTTTTCGTGCAGCAGCTCATAGATCTCGCGCATTTCCTTCCGCGTTCCAACTTCAGGATTGATACGATTGGGATCAGTGACGTCATAACCGTGCATGCTTCCGGGCGTTGCGCTTCCTATCGGAGCGGCGTAAATCGCCGACACGCCGAGTTCATGGAGATACGGTATGACGCCTTTCAATTCCTCAAAGGAAAATTGCTGATGAAGCTGAACGCGATAAGTAGAGGCAGGTAAACGCATTGTCTAATATTCAAAAATGACGACCGACTCCGGATGCAGGAGTATTTCGTGATGACTGTTGAAGGTTGAAAAAGTGATCTCGCCCGGACCGAGCCACTCCATCGCGGACGAGTCGAATATTTTTTTGGATGGAGGCGTTGCCGAAGACGGGAGCACAAACGGGGACGAACTCTTTCCGAAATTCATCACAACCAGTATCCGGTCCGTTGAAAAAGCCCGGTCGAAAGCGATGACACTTCCCTTCCCCGGCTCGTGAACTTTCATTGTTTCGGGTTGTTTACCCTGGTACGCGATCCTTTTCTTACGGAAATGAATGAGCGTCGTATAGTAGTCGAGTAATCTTTGCTGATACTTGTCTTTCTGATAATCCCAGCCGAGAATGCACTTCCTGAAAGTATCTTCGCCCTGCGGATCCGGAACCGGTTTGTCCCAGTTAAAGTAGGCAAACTCGCGCTTGCGGCCCTCCCGGACCATGTCGACGAGTTTTTCATCGGTGTGACTGATAAAGTATTGAAACGGTCTCTTTTCGCCGTACTCCTCGCCCATGAAGATCATAGGAACCTGTGGCGCGAGAAGATAAGCGGCCGCGGTTACTTTCAGTCCTTCAAAAGTCAGGTGATTGGTAAGCCGGTCTCCGGCGAGGCGGTTGCCAATCTGATCATGATTCTGCGCGAAAACGACAAACTGACCGAAATTGGTTTTCTCCGGTGACGCGCCAAAGTGTTTTTTCCGATGGATTGAGTATTCACCGGTGTAGACGTATGAGCGCTGCAGCGCCTTGGCCAGGTGGCTGATTTCACCGAAGTCCTCATAGTAACCGTTCACTTCACCGGTGACAACCGCATGCAGTGCATGGTGAAATTCGTCGATCCATTGTCCGTCGAGGCCCAAGCCCCCTTCATCCTGGCTGATGATATAGCGTGGATTGTTAAGGTCAAATTCCCCGATAAGCACCTTCTCAACGCCTGTCTCGGTCTGGAGACCTTTTACCATCTTGACCAATTCACCGATGAAGTGATTTGCGCTGAAATCCCAGATAGCATGCACGGCGTCAAGGCGAAGCCCGTCGATGTGAAACTCATCCAGCCACATCATGGCATTCTGCCAGTAGATATTTCTGACACCGTCGCAGTAAGCGTCATCGAAATTGATTGCCTTGCCCCAGAAGGTCCGGTACTTATCCGTAAAATAGGGACCGAAGGACTCAAAGTAATTGCCTTCATGGCCCTGGTGATTATACACGACGTCGAGAATAACGGCGATGCCGCGCTCGTGGGCAGCGTTCACAAGCCTCTTTAATTCGTCGGGTCCGCCATACGAGTTCTGCACCGCGAACGGATAGACTCCGTCGTAGCCCCAGTTCCGCGAGCCTGGAAACTGTGACACCGGCATTATCTCAATTGCGTTGACGCCAAGTTCAGCGAGGTAATCAAGCTTCTCAACGACACCGGCAAAAGTCCCGGACTGAGAAAATGTTCCGACATGCAATTCGTAGATAACCATGTCCTTCAACGGCAGACCTTTCCACTGCTGATCCGTCCACTCGTTCCACGGACCTGGCACGGCGGAGAAGTCATGAACGCCGTCCGGTTGAAACCGCGACGCAGGATCTGGCAGGACCTGATCATCATCAAGCTGAAAAGCGTAACGTGTGGTCGCGGTAACGCCGTCGACTGTGGCGGTCCAGACGCCGCGTTCATCACACGTCATCTCGTGCATCGAACGGTGTCCATCAGTTTCGATAACCAGCCGGACCACACGTCTGAGCGGAGCCCACACTGAAAAAACACAAGTTTGATCGGAACGGCGGAATGCTCCGATCCTTGGGTAGATGTAACTCATCAGGAAATTTCTTTTTGCAATTGAAATGTCGTGCCAGTAAAACGAAAACGCATGACTAAGGTCATCGCTTTTAGCAGGCACCAGTTTTTACTTTACACCTCTGCTACATTAACATAAAATAAACAATTGCAGATCCCTTATTCCAAAACCTAACCATCGTATCTTGAATGAATTCTGAAACGAGGCTGTTCTCCCTGTTGAAAAACCTTTCGATATGAGAGTACTCATGTTCGGTTGGGAATTTCCCCCTGAAATTTCGGGGGGGCTTGGCACTGCCTGCTTCGGGCTGACAAAGGCGCTTACGTCAGAAAACGTCGACGTAACATTCGTCGCGCCAAGACTTTCCGGCGCAGAAGACAAGATCGGTGCACAGTTTCTGAGTGCCTCCGAGGTCGACCTTCCATTGCCAGGCGAAAAACATAAACGTGTAAAAGTGCTGCACGAAGAGGAAGAGATCGTCCTTCGGCAACGGGAACCACGCATCATTGCAGAAAGATCCGTACGCAACGTGACCAAAGTGCTGGTCGAGTCGCCGCTGGATCCTTACGCCCAGCCTTCGGTAACGCGGCAGTCATGGCCCATTGAGTCATGGAATTATGTGCTTGAACAACAGGCACCTTATCCGGAAAAGACCACCCGCATGGTGGAACGGGAAGAAATCGTTACCACGTATCGGTATTCCTTCAAGGGAGGATATGGAGAAAGCCTCGTTGAGGAAGTCAAGGAATACGCGCGCGCCGCAGGAGAGATCGCCCGCCGTTTTGAGCACGATCTGATTCACGTCCATGACTGGATGACGTTTCGGGCCGGCATAGCCGCGAAGGAAATCAGTGGGAAGCCGTTGATCGTACATGTACACGCGACTGAGTTCGATCGGTCAGGGTGCCTTTACGGGCAGGTTTTTGAAATTGAAAAGGAAGGCCTGGATGCAGCTGATCACATTGTCGCCGTAAGCAACTGGACGAAGGAAATACTCGTCAACCGGTATGGCATCGTCGGCGCCAAAATTTCGGTCATTCATAACGGCATCTTTCGTTCACCTTGCCGCAGCAAGGAACTACCCGTTACAGGTTCGCATGTTGTGACGTTCCTCGGACGAATAACGCATCAGAAAGGTCCCGCTTACTTCGTTGAGGCGGCACGCAAGGTCGCTGAACGATTTCAGGATGCACATTTTATTGTGGCAGGCTCTGGGGACCTTCTTCCCCAAACGATAGAACGTGTAGCGCAGCTCAGGCTCTCTCAAAAATTTCACTTCACAGGTTTTCTAAACCGCGAGTACATCGAACGCATTTGGTCGATATCAAGTGTATATGTGATGCCGTCGGTGTCCGAACCATTTGGAATAACGCCACTTGAGGCAATTCAGGCAGGCGTTCCGGTTATCATTTCAAATCAGAGCGGAGTGGCCGAAGTGATGCCCGATGCGCTGAAGGTTGACTTCTGGGACATCGATGCGCTCGCAGAAGCTATATGTAGCGTACTGAACTACGAGAGCCTTTCAAAAATGCTCTCACGTCGCGGTGACCGACAGATCGACAACTTATCATGGAACCACGCAGCTCAGAAACTGAAAACGCTTTATGATGAAAAAACTACCAAATCGAAACGCTGACCGGAAAAATCTGGTGTTGTATTTTCAGGTGCATCAGCCGCGGCGGCTGAACCGGTTCAAGTTTTTCGACATTGGATCTGGCCGGCCATATTTTGACGATGCTCTTAACGACGAGATCATAGACCGGATTGCGCGCGCGTGCTACCTTCCCACAAACATGCTGCTGCTCAATCTGATCAAAAAACACCCCGGAATCAAAGTCGCGTTTTCGATCTCGGGGCTGACACTTGAAAAGCTCGACCAGGTGGCTCCGGAAG
>CBKWFZ010000298.1:0-5421 GCA_966673785.1 uncultured bacterium | reverse complement strand
ACATGACCTTGATCAACACCATGTCAGTTAATGGCTTGTAATCCTCAGGCTCCCTGTTTTGCTCTTCCATTATTCACCAGGTTTTCCGCGATAATCTCTACCAATTGTTTTGCCCGTGCCTGCCAGTTGTTGCCTGCAGCATACTTCACGCGTCGCTCGGCGTGTTCCGGAGAATCTTCGGCTATGGCTCTGCCAATTGCCGCAACGAAGGCATCATGGTCTTCCGAAACATGGGCCACCTCCCCAAAATTAGCGATATCCTCCGAAAAATTCGTCGTCACCACGGGTTTACCGCCAGACAGATATTCATTTATTTTTAGTGGATAAATGCTTCTTGTCAACGGAATACACAAGAAGGGAATGATGCAGCAGTGGCTGAACGCGACATAACGCGGTAACTCCCCAAGCGGCCTGGTGCCGGTGAATATGACATTCTCCAGCTTATCGAGGCCGTATTTGAGCCAGCTGTCGTTGCTTTTGGGACCAACCATCACCAGATACTTGTCGTTGTGACGGGAGGCGATCTTTTTCAGGAGTTCGTAGTCAATCCTGTGGCAGATATTTCCCATATAGAGGATCACCTTCGCATCGGACGGAATATCATTTAAATCCGCCGGTTTTGATAAAGATCCATTGTATGCATGCTGAAACAGCGCTACGTTAGCCGCATTCGGATGGTAATAAACATGCGCGGAATCCTGTTCCTTCAAACGTTTGAGTTCCATCGAGGTAACCAACGTCAGATCGGCCTTTCTCACGGCTTCGCGCTCCAGGCGTGTTCCGTGTTTGGCAATATATTCCGACTTGCTGATGTCATCTACACAATGGTAAATATTGAGCGAAGGGCGGAAGCCGGCCGGGAAATGGCGCGCGAACAGCGGATTGAATGAGTTGATGAAGACAAACTTTTTTACCTGATACGCCTTGATAATTTCGGAAAGCGCATCAAAAAGGATTTTGTCATTCCTCCCGGACATGAAATCATAAAGACCTCCAGCCGACATCCAGTTTATCGGGAATGTCAGGCGCGGCGTAACGGCAATCAGGTTATTGTTCCCTTCGATGGGATTGTGGAAAATGTTGCGACCATGAAGCAATGCATCCTTACGACGAAGGATTTGCGGGTCATGTCGACGCGCAACGTAATCCTTGAACGTAAAGGGATTGTCGACGTAAAAAACGCGCGTGTACGTCGAAAGCTCCTGCGCGAGCGAGTATGCCGTTGACGAATACTGGCCGTCCCATCGCGGCAACGCCAGCATAATAATATCGTAATCCACTTCGGCTTCGATCTCCATTACGCGCTTTTAAGAATTTTTTGTTTGAATACCTGGTAACCCATGCGGTACCAGCCGAAAATGGCGGGAAAAACCTTAAACGTGCTGATGCCATACATCCGGTGCAGTATAATCTGGTTCAGCAGAAAGATCACCAGGTAGGAAGCGAGCGTTCCATAGGCTGCGCCAAGTGCACCGTATGCGCCGATGAAGAAATAGTTAAGAACGACGTTGAGCACGCACATCACGACAAGCAGATAAAAATTAAGGTGCGGATGCATTAACGCGTCCATGAGCGTTCCGAATTGCCGGTTGAAGGGAATGATCAGCGTAAAGAAAAGGGTCACCCTCAGGATCGGCGCGGCCTCCAGGTACTGACTCGTGAAGATGAGGCTGATCACTTCGTCCGAGAACACGTATAACGGTATGACTACGGGCAACATCATCGCCAGGATAACGCTGACCGATTTTACATAAATTTCCTGAATACCCTTGACCCCACCCTGCTCCATGCGTTTGCTTACCTGTGGAAACACCATGCTTGCAACGGCAAGGGTAGGCACTTCTATCAGATTCGAAATCCGAAGTGCCGGATTATAAGACGCCACGCCTTCCGCCGAGATCATACGACCGATCATCCACGAATCCGTGTTCTTGATTACCATTGAACTGATCGTCGTACCGAGCGTGAACTTTCCGAACGAGGACAGCATACCCAGCGCCTTCCGGTCAAAATGCGGGTAAAAAAGACGGGCACGTCTGATAAAGAAATACCCGACAGGAATTGAAATGACTGCCGACAGAAGCTGAACAATCGTTATATCAAGCAACGTCGGAGCTTCGCCGGTTTGAAAATATTCGACCTGAACGAATTTCACGAAGATGTAGATGCCTGTCGGCGCCAACCGCGCCAGGTTACCGAAGAAGATCGCCCTGAAATCAAGAACACTCTGCTGAAGATATTCGAACTGAAGGCACGGGATCAACGCGAATCCACGGAGAATATAGACGTAGAATAGAATATCCAGCTGAGGCGCACCCCAGAATCGCGTAAGCGGAACGGCGGCAACGAACAGAATAAGCGACGTTATCGCTACCAGAATCGTGTGCAGCACCCACGAGGCATTGATGACGTTGCCGCGCTCTTCTTCGGACTTTGCGCTTACCATGTGCGTGATCATGGGGTTGCGGATAAATCCGTTGCGCAGAAGTTCGAGAATAGTCGTTACACTTAGAAAGAGCGACCAGACCCCGATATCTTCCTTAGGAATTATCCGCACCATGAAGAAGATATTCTGAAATCCAAAGAATACTATAACCAGCCGGTTAAGCAGCGAATATGCACCACTTTTGTAGGAAGGAGCGGAAAATGAAAATGCCAATTCTTCTTATATTTGATCCGAATGCGTTAAAAGTCGTAAGGCGGATATCCGTCGCCACGGCTGGTCAACGTGAAAAACTCCTGCCAGTCCTTTTAATTCAGCGTGCAATATAAGCCTTTAATAAATAGTATTTTAGTGGTAGAATTGTCGAAAAAATTTCAAGATGTCGCGCAAAAAGTTTGACAAATTACCGGATTTCCTTGTCATCGGCGCCGGAAAATCAGGTACTACATCGGTTGATAAGTACCTGAACCAGCACCCTCAGATATTTGTATCCAGCTTAAAGGAGCCGAACTTTTTCGGTTATGAAAACATGACCGAGGCCGACTTCGGCGGTAATGAGCAGGAGATTGCGCATTTCAGGATTTCGGTTACCTCATTGGAAAAGTATCTCGCCTTGTTCGCAGACGCCAAACCGGGACAGGTTATCGGCGAGACGTCCAATACGTACATGTATCATGAACAAGCCCCGGAACGGATAAAGCATTATATCCCCGACGTTAAACTGATTGCAATCCTTCGTCAGCCAGCGCTTCGTCTTTACTCACGGTACATGCACCTGGCTCGTGAAAATCGTACACCCACCAAAGAGTTTTCTGATTGTCTGGATCAAAGCTCGATCTGGTGGCGAAGAAATGACCTTATCAGAGAAGGGTTCTATTACAAAAATATCAAACGCTATTTCGAGCTTTTCCCGAAAGAAAACATTCGGATATACCTCTATGAGGAGTTGCAGAAAAAGCCTCTCGAGGTTATGGCTGACATCTATGGATTCCTCGGAGTGGATCCCGGTTTTCAACCCGATGTCAGTCTCCGTTACAATGAATCCGGGATTATCAAGAATCCGCTGCTGAACCGCATTTACGGGCAGGGCGGTCTCATCAGCAAGTCGATCAAGGCGCTCCTGCCAGGAACCCTGGTGCACCGCCTGAAAGACAGTTCCTCCCTGACGAAAAAGGTAATGGAAATAAGAGGTCGCAATCTTCACAAACCGGCCATAAACCCTGAACTAAAACGAAAGCTGACGCTGGATGTTTACGGAGACGATATCCGAAATCTTCAGGATCTCATTGGCAGAGACCTCGGACACTGGTTGAACGTCTAGCGATGATGATATGAACAGATTCAGACTTTACGTGGCTACGGCAGCACTCCTCGGTATATCGGGATACCTTGCCTATCAGCTGTACTTTCCTGTAATGGTGGCCAACAGCATTACGAGTGAGTCCACTTTCCTGGTTCCGGAAAAGATGCAAACCCGGATCAAAAAGATAAAAACACCGGTGAACGACGGCGCGAAGACCGTTGTCGAGACGATGCACCGGAACGGCGTAACGATGGATCAGGTGCTCGAAGCCATTGACAACGCTCAGGAAGAACAGGCACTGGCATTATTGGACGAATTGAATAGCTCCGAAGTCACCACACCTGATCAGTTCTTCGATTTGTGCAAGAAGCACTTTCCCGTTCAGTTCGACGTGGAAGTATTTCGCGAGCCTTTCAAAGAGAAGGTTGGCATTGAACTCATCCGTAAAGGAATAAAATACGCCAATGCGTACAGGGAACGCGACGAACTTGACGCGGCTACCGCCAAATCAATCGCCAAGCGGATACTTCTTCAAAAGGAAGCGGAATTTAACCGGATCGTGAAAAACAACTAGACTGTTTTCCCGTACCTGCGAAGCACCAGAAAACATATCGTTTTGTCCGGTCAATCCGGAAATCGGGTGCCTTACAGCTTAAGATCCTTGACATTCAGTCGATTGAGGATCGCTCCACCAAACTTCTTGTTCAGTGAACGGAAATAACTGATCGACTCGCGATCCAGCTGTTTGATCGTCGTGTCCGCGGAAAAGACTGCGAAGACACGGTCTGCAAACGTAACAAGTTCTTTCGTATCTGAATAATCATTCATCGCAGCACCTTCCATGAGGATATAATCGAAACTATCCTTCAGCACTTCGATAAGATTTCTGAAATCCCTGCCGCTCAGGATTTCCGCGGGTGACTCGCTGCCTCCTCCGGCATTCCCAACGATAAAGATATTCTTGTACTTTGTCGGGTTGATCAGCTCGTATGTGCTCTCGCTTTCGTTGTCTCCGTCGACGGTTTCTTTCGGATCCTTCCCCGAACCAATAAGCAGGTTGACCTTGCGTCCCTCAAGCACTTTGATCTCCGAATTCGGCTTTACGAGGAGCTGCGACAGTGAATTATTCTTAAAGTTGGTATCGATGATCAGCACGCGCTTGTTGATAAGACTCAGCACGTATGCAAGCGAGAACATCAGGAATGTTTTCCCGTCCTTTCGTTTAGGACTGGTAAACAGAATTACTTTCGAGCCGGAATTCTCGACTTCGTGCCGAAACTTGCGGAGCATCGATTTGTACATTTCGGTCTCTTCGTTGTTCGTCGTCTGGTTGAAATACGACCGGATGTTAAAGTTTCTGCTATCAATCCGGTTCAGCATTCCCACCAGCGGAAGACCGACGATCCGTTTGAATTTCTCCGGAGTTTTTATCGAGACGTCAATCAGTTCCAGACCGATAATGACGAAGAAACAAATTGCAAAGCTGCTGAATCCCGCGGCCGCGATAATGAGGTAGCGCTTCGATGATTCCGGATATGGCGGCGGTGCCGCTGCGATCACCTTTCTAAGCGTCGTGGATGAGATCATCCGGTTCTGCGCTTCGTTATACTTGTTTACAGCCTCAAGGTATTCCTGCTGCGCCAGTTCAACTTCTTTCTGGATTGCTTCGAGCGCC
>CBKWFZ010000297.1:0-5433 GCA_966673785.1 uncultured bacterium | reverse complement strand
GGATACGGCGAACTCATTCGGTGTTTGCGCGGGGAGTTTGAAGACAATGGGGGAACGCTGCGACTCGCCACGGAAGTCCGGAACGTACGCTGGTCAGCAGGCGATGTGACCGTGGAAACATCGACGGGCGATTCGTTCCGGGGAAGGAAACTCATCTCAACGGTTCCCCTGGGTGTCCTGCAGCAGCGCCGGATAGCCTTTGTTCCCGATCTACCACAGCATGATGATGCGTTCCGGAAGCTTGGATTCGGCGGCGTGATCAAATTCTTCTTCCGACTTACCCCCGAATTCCGGGCACGCTTCATGAACCGTTTTCCCGGTTTTTCATTTATCTTTTCAGACGCGCGTGTACCGACGTGGTGGAGTCAGCGCCCGTCGGAAATTCCTGTCATTACCGGATGGATGGGTGGCCCCTCAACATTCCAGGTTGCCGGAAACCACAGCGCCCTCAAGCCGATGGCGCTGGAATCGCTTGCCTACCTGGTGGACTGCCATATAGACGAGGTAGCTAACGGCATTGAAGCAAGTCACATCGCCGACTGGGTCAATGACCCTTTCAGCTGCGGCGCTTATGCGTATGCAACGGTTGGGTCGGAGCGCGTCATTGAGTTCATCACCACGCCTGTTTCCGATACGCTTTACTTTGCAGGTGAGGCGTTCTATCAAGGTCCGGCAATGGGCACCGTCGAAGCCGCGTTGCAAAGCGGTTTACGGGTAGCGCGCACGATACTTCCCACCGGGAAATTGTAACGAACCGCCTAAAGGCTGATCGTCGCTCCGATATCCATGAGGAGGAGTTCGACACCTTCCCTGCGAAAAATTTCGCGCGCGGCTTCATGATCAATTTTTATGAACCCGAAGGTATCGTAGTGAACGCCGAGCACCTTCTTGCATCCGATCATTTTGGCACACGCCGCCGCATCCGTTGCGTCCATGGTAAAGTTATCACCGATTGGAAGGATCGCGAGATCCGGTACAGCCCACCGCGGGATCAGCTGCATATCCAGCGTAAGAGCGGTATCGCCGCTATAGTAGATGCTTTTCCCTTGAGACGTTACGATGAACCCAAGTGGATTGCCACCATAAGTTCCGTCGGGCAGGCCGCTGCTGTGCTGGGCTACGGTACATCGCACCACAAACGAGCCGAAATTCCACTTGCCACCGGTATTCATCGGGTGCGTATTGCTAATGCCCTGACGATTCAACCACTCGTGAATCTCCCAGCTGCAGATCACTTTTGCCCCCGTGCGCTTCGCGATCGACACACAATCGGCAATGTGGTCATTATGCCCGTGCGAAACGAGGATGAACTCCGGATTGATAGCTTTGATGTCGACGCTTTGGGCAAGCTCGTTTCCGGATATGAATGGATCAAATAGCAAGGTTGTTCCGTCGGTTTCTACGGCGAAACAGGAGTGTCCGTAATAGGTGAGTTTCATCATTTGAAAAATATCGCGAATCGGGTGTTGGGGCAAGCGGAGGAGGGCAAAATCTTTTGATGGCAACGAAAAAAGGTGAACTATTAAATCGCTGACTCTTTGCACGCACCCTTTCCGGAATAAAAACCGGCATGGTAATGATCCAGAATTCTTATGTGCGATCTAAAAGCTCAAAACATTGCCTGGCGATTTCCAGCTCTTCATTTGTGGGCACAATCAGGATCTTCACCTGTGAATCTTCTGTATTGATTTCACGGATTCCTTTTGCAGACGCCCCATTCTTTCCGTCGTCAAGACGGATCCCCAGGTTTTGAAGGTTGGCGAGTGTAAGTCGTCTTGTCAACACATCATTCTCTCCGACACCGCCGGTGAATACTATCGCGTCAAGCCCGTTTAAAACAGCCGCATACGCACCGATGTACTTCTTGATATGGTATGCATACATGTCATATGCCAGTATCGCTTCCTCGTTACCTTTATTGTATTCGCGCGTGACGTCACGCATATCGCTGAAACCGGTAAGTCCCAGCATTCCGCTCTTTTTGTTCAGCGTTGCATTCACTTCCTCGGCTGAATAATTCAGCTGATTAATCAGGTGAAATATAACCGACTGATCGATGTCGCCGGTTCGCGTGCCCATGATGAGTCCGTTCATCGGGCCAAATCCCATGCTCGTATCAACGCATACGCCATCTTTCACCGCGGTCATGCTGCATCCATTGCCAAGGTGTACGGTAACGATGCGCGACGACGACATACCAAGATATTCGATAGCTTTACCGGATACGTACTTATGACTTGTACCGTGGAAGCCATACGCGCGGATACCATGCTCGTCATAAAACTGCCGGGGTATCGCCATACGGTAGGCCACGGGTGGCATTGTCTGATGAAAAGCGGTGTCAAAAACCGCGACCTGCTTTGCTGCCGTGAAGATCGTTTCGGCTACTTCTATACCTAGGTAGTTCGGTGGATTGTGCAGCGGCGCGAGCGGAAAGAGCTTCCGGATCTTATCCTTCACTTCCTGCGTGATGATGCTTGTTTTTGAGAAACTCTCACCGCCGTGCACCACGCGGTGTCCTACCACCTCGATTTCGGCGGGATCGTCAATCACGCCAACCGCTTTATCCGTGAGCAGTTTTGCAACCTCACGCAATCCCGCAGCATGATCGGGTAGGCGTAACGTTTCCCTGATCACCTGGTCGTCATCATCACGAAAGATCTTGTGCTGGATAGAAGCGCCATCAAGTCCGATGCGATCAATGAGACCGGAACAAACCACTTTCGCCTGCGGCATCCGGATAAGCTGGTACTTGATGGAACTGCTCCCCGAGTTTATTACGAATACGTTCATCTTTGAAATACGTTATTGCTGAGCTTGTATGGCGGTAATTACCACCGTGTTAAAAATGTCGGCAACGGTACAGCCCCTGCTCAGATCATTGACGGGCTTGTTCAACCCCTGCAGCATCGGACCGATAGCAAGCGCACCGGTTTCGCGCTGGACGGCCTTATATGTATTGTTACCCGTGTTCAGGTCCGGGAAGATCAACACACTCGCCTGACCCGCCACATCGGAGTTTGGAAGCTTCTTTTTCCCGACAGCAGGATCTACAGCAGCGTCATACTGAATAGGCCCCTCAACTTTCAGGTCGGGCCGGCGCTGCCGTACGATCTCCGTGGCTTTGCGCACCTTCTCCACATCTTCGCCTTCGCCCGATGTGCCGGAGGAATACGACAGCATGGCGACCTTGGGCTCAATTCCAAACATTTTGCTTGTGTCTGCTGAGGAGATTGCGATTTCAGCGAGCTGCTCAGAGGTCGGGTTGGGATTCACCGCGCAATCACCAAATACCGAAACGCGGTTGGGTAGGCACATGAAAAAGACCGAAGACACTGTCGAGAATCCAGGCTTCGTTTTCACAAACTGCAGCGCGGGCCGGATGGTATGTTGCGTGGTGTGAGCGGCGCCTGAAACCATGCCGTCCGCATGTCCTTTATACACCATCATGGTGCCAAAGTACGAGACATCGAGCATCAGGTCCCGGGCCATTTGCAGCGAAACATTCTTGTTCTTCCGGAGTTCGTAGAGCGTATTGACATAATCCTCGTACCGCTCCGAAGTTCCGGGATTGACAATGTTCACTTTATCGAGATCGAGATCGAGGTTAAGTCGCTTTAATGATGCCTGAACGTTCTCGCGATGGCCGAGCAAGGTCAGGTCAACCACGTTGTGCTTGATCAACTCAGCCGCAGCGAGAAGAATCCGGTCATCATCACCTTCCGGCAGAACGATATGTTTCTTTTTCTCCTTTGCGCGTTTTACGATCTGATATTGAAACATCCGCGGTGTTATCCCGCGCGTGCGGAATGTGATGATCTTCTTTTCCAACGCCCGTACGTCGACGAACTTGTCGAATGTGCTTATTGCTAGCGATATCTTTTCCGTATCGCCCGCGGAGATTCGTGACTGGGTGTTGGCAACGCGTGTAACGGTCTTGAACGTTCCCGACTTGACCGATATGATCGGAACAACGGTATCGAGACCATCGATCAGGTTAAGGATCGTCTGGTCGGGGATCAGACCACCCGTAAGGACAATGCCGGCAACCTTCTGATAATTCTTGGAAAGGTTAGCCTGCAATGCTCCGAGGATGATGTCGCCGCGGTCACCCGGTGTGACGATGAGCGTGTTTTTTGTCAGGCGGGAAAGGCAGTTATGCAATTGCATGGCGCCAACGATGGAACTATCCACATGATTGGACAGCAGATGTTCTCCGAAAAGAACCTGACCGCCCACAGATGCAAATATTTCCTTCATAGTCGGGCTTCCGAGTTCTTTGTCGGCGGGTATGCATGTGACGATGACATCACGCGGGAGCGCCTTTGTCAGCGCTGCCCTTATCTCATCCGTTGCCTCAGGGTCAATTCTGTTGGCAATCACGGTCAGCACGGGCACCCCCTCGACGTTAAAGCTGCGTGTGGTTGATACCGCTACATCAACGATCTCCTGCGCCGTTTTTCCTTCCCCTCTGAGAATGATCGCTGCGGGTATGCCGAGGTTTTTGGCGATCGTGATGTTTCCATCGTATTCCATGTTCGCGGTGCTGCCCATGAAATCCGTGCCTTCCACGACGACAAAGTCATGTGTCTCCTGAACGCGCTTGAACCGTTCGATGATCTTGTCGATCAGGAATGCTTCGTTCCCTGCATTAAGTTGCCGGACTACTTCGCTTCCCGGAAAGACGTACATCTCCTCATAAGGGACAGGAAGATGAAAATGGCTGCGGATCATCTCGAGGCGTCCGTCGCGTTCACTGCCATTGCCGCTGATCACGGGTTTGAAATAGGCAATCTTCTCGGTCTTTGCCGAAAGTAGGTTGACCAGCCCCAGCGAGATAATGGATTTTCCTGAGTAGGGTTCTGTAGTCGTGAGATAAACTGCGTTCGTCATGCATCAAACTTATTAGCTGGCCCGGGAAGATACAAGGTTAACCCGGACCGGATTGCTCGCGAAAGTCCGTATCAGGCGGAAAGCCGACCGTGATCAAAATCAAGCTCTTTACTGACTTTTTGCACTTTCTCATCCGAAAAAGAGGGATGCATTGGTAAATATGACACGATCTTGTATATTTAAGTAAATTATATATTAATGATACCAAATGAGTTTATTCGGGGCACCCTTAAGACAATCATTCTCAAATTGTTATCGCAGCGCAAGCAGATGTACGGATATGAGATCACACAGCGGGTGACAGCACTTTCCGGGTCCGAGATCAAGCTGACATTCGGCGCGCTCTACCCGATATTGTACAAACTCGAAGCCGAAGGACTTCTGGTCACCAGTTCGGAAGTTGTTGACAACCGGGTGCGGAAATATTATTCGCTGACGCCTGAGGGGAAAAAGCTCGCCAGGACCAAGGTGTCAGAACTGCAGCGCTTCACCGAGATCTTAAGCTCAATACTGAACGATGGCGGGAAAACGGACCTCAGC
>CBKWFZ010000296.1:0-5436 GCA_966673785.1 uncultured bacterium | reverse complement strand
TACAGGCCGGCGGCACCGGCACCGATCACCGCAACCTTTCCCTTATAGCGGATTTCCGGGCGGGCAGGTTCGTCCTCGCAGGATGATATCCATGGAAGAACAATTCCGGCTGAAAGGCCTGCTCCGATCTGTTTAAGGGCACTTCTACGTTTCACTGGTCAGGGATCGCAAATATTAAATAGACAAATATCAAAAAGTGTAACCGCTCTTGCTAAGATAATCAGATCAATGGAATCCTGGAGCGGTTGAACGCTTGGTAGCCGGCGGCTGGGCGTCACATTTTTACGTTTTTCGTTTGTTTTAGGGCATCGTATTATTGATTTTCACCCATATGAACGCAGTTCCAGCACAACACATCAAGCGCGTCGCCATTATCGGCCCGGAATGCACCGGAAAGTCAGAACTTTCGGAGTTTCTCGCCGGCCATTATGAGACGTCCTGGGTACCGGAATATGCACGCGGATATCTGGACAATCTGGTCAGGCCTTATAATCAGGATGACCTTACAACTATTGCGCGCGGCCAGCTTCGCATTGAGGACGAATTTGCGCGCACGGCCAACGGTGTACTGTTTTGCGACACAAACCTCCATGTTATCAAGATATGGAGTCATTTCAAGTATGGTGAAGTGGACTCGGAAATTCTCGGATTGATCGAGGAACGCAGCTACGATCTTTACCTGCTCACCAACATCGACATCCCGTGGGAAGAAGATCCGCAGCGCGAACATCCGGATAAGCGTGAAGAATTGTACGACCTTTATCTTTCTGAACTAAAAAATCAACCCGTCCCATTTGTCGAGATCAGTGGCGATCGGAAGGAACGCAGGGAGACCGCTATTCGTGCGGTTGAGGAAGTGCTCGTCAATGCATGAAGACGCATTTTGCGTGACTCCCTAAAGGCTAACGCACCAGCCAGACGCCATCAGGCATCGTCGCGCCGGTCAGATAAACAAGTGGATCACTTACCGGTTCCTCAAATGATTTTGGTATGTTTGAACCGGCTGAGTGTGGACCTTCCTGAACGCGCGTGTGCGGTTGCCAGTAGCGTTGAATTTCCGGTAACCAATATCACCGCAACAGTAAGGTGAGTTTCTTCAGCAAGCACAAATATCCCGACCATAATGGCCCTGACATTTAAGGAAATTTCAATCAACACGCCGGCGTTGCTATTTCCTGCCATCACCCTGCTGATGCTTGCCTATACAAATCGTTTTCTTGCCCTGGCAACGCTGATCCGAAACCTTCATTCAAAATATCGTCAGGTACAGGAGAACCGCGAGATTCTTAAAGAGCAGATAAAAAATCTGAGGACGCGACTGAATCTTGTCAGACGCATGCAGGCTTATGGTATCGTGAGCTTTTTCTGTTGTGTGCTCTGCATGCTCACGGTGTTTCTCGAATACAATACGCTTGCTTTCGGCATATTTGGCCTAAGCCTTGTGTTCCTGCTGATCAGTCTGGTGCTTTCGTTACGTGAAATTCTGATCAGCACGAAAGCGCTGGAGATCGAACTTCACGACATGGAGAGCGAATAACACCTTATAAATCAGGTGGCCGCGTAATCTTTTCAGCTATCGTTTCGGGTAAAAACTTACGTGACTGATCTGATGGCGTTCGTTTGTCGATTTTCATCATGGTTAATCTCTAATTTCACCAGTTGAAAATTCGGTATCAATTCAATGCACATGACACCATCAAGATTCATCTTTTTTCTGACAACTTTTTTGAGCATCCTCAGCCTGCAAACAATCCAGGCTCAGTCCCTCAATGCCTCGTGGAAAAAGGAACTTCAGAATGCACTCACAGATTTTATCAATTGCAAGGACGGAGGAAACAAGGAATGCAGTTCGCTTACGGGCGAGTCGCTCAAGAAAGTTTACAACATCAACGATTTTTACTCCTCGTCACAAAAACGCTACATGCAGGCATCCGAGATTTCGTCATTCATAAAAGAAAACCGAAACTGGACAGTACTCGGGCCATCTTTTGATCAATCGGTACTCGAGGCGGCGCAGCAAAATGCAAACAACAAGAAAGCCGTTGTCGCCGTTTACCAGGACGAGAAAGGACTTGGACATGTAGTCCTCATTGTACCCGGATCGCTCACTCCGTCCGGATCGTGGGGTTTAAAAGTTCCGGTCGCGGCATCATTCTTCGCCAGCGATCCTCAGCGTTCTTTTGTTGAAAAAGGTCTGTCCTTTGCTTTTACCAAGAGCATGATGAAGGATGTGGTACTCTACGTCCGGAAGTACTGAGCAACCCTATTTTTTTCGTTGAAAGAGCGGTTGGCCGAATGCGTAACCTATTGCTATTCCGGGCGCATTGATCGGCCGGCCCATATACATGTGGAAGAATTGCTTCGGGCCGAATTCCCTGATCTTTATCAGCGGCGCATATTGCACTCTGAAAAATAATCCTCCGTTGGGTTTTTGAAATCTGTAGCCTGCCATCGGCACGAAAAAAATTCCACGGCTCTGTCGGGTGTCATTCAATACAATCGACTCGACATAATGATACCCGCCGATATAGGAAAGCGCCACACCCACTTCGGCATGGTGGTTTCCTGAGTACTTCAACATATGAATACCGACCGGAACGGCCCTGAAGGTATTTCCGGGATCGCGATATTGTATCTGTCCATATCCCAGCCGGAAATTTCCCCGCCATCGGCCAATCCTGAATAGCGGGTTTTCGATATTAACGGAATAGACTCCGCCCGCTCCGGCGAGCTCAAAGTATGCAACGGGGCCGCCAAACGCCGCAGGAGCAGATTGACCAAAGCTGCTCCATGCAAACATCAGTATTACGACAGTTGTAACTGCTTTCATTTTTCATGGGGTTAACGTGTTCTGTTGGGATGATAGTGGGATGCCTTTCGCCGGGTGGCCAATTCACTTAATTCAAATCCGATGCGAATCTGAAACCTCCGGGCATAGACTGATGATCGTTCTTCGTTTGTGAGGTGATAGAGAGCGGTCAGGGTCATGTAGCATGCCGGATGGACCAGAAATTTTCTGCCTCCACCAAAAAATATTCCGTCGCGCCAGCGCGCTTCGGACCCTTCCGAGTTTTTTCCGATGCGTACCTTTTCCCATTCGGCACACGCGAAGAATGAACGAGGGAGTTCATGCCGGACAAAAGCCCGGTATGAAAGATGTCCCGGGGAAACCGGCCAATCGAAGCGAAGGCTGTCACCCCAGGTGTTTCTGATATTCACAGAGAGACCGGTCTGAAGAAAAGCATTCAGTTTGTAACCGATGCGCGGCGCCATGTCGATCGAAAACGGCTGAGTACTGACCACGTTAAATGTTCCGCCGACGGCAAGTCGTTCGAAAAACGTTGCACCTTGCAATGACGAGCGTTTAGTTCCCTCGTCCGCATTACCTGCATTGCCAAAGGCGCGGTAACGGCGCATCAACTTTGCGATCTTCGCCTGAACGCCGGGTAACCTTGCTGCCTGGGCGAGTTTGATCGCGTGTAGTTTCCCAAGTGTAAAGAGGGAGTCCCGAGCCGGCATTGCGCCGGGATTTACAACTGTAGGCAGCAGCTTACCGGTTTGCGGCAGGTGTATGCTACCGCTTGGATACGACGGCAGATCACTGACGCCTTCGCGAAAATCATTTATATCGCTGGGTATCGGAAGGGCACCCAGCAATCCGGATGGGAGTTTACCAGTCAATCCGCCCGGAAGCTTATCGGATACCGTGCGATCAGGCATTCCTGAAAGCATGTCTTGCAGACTATTCTTTGTGATCCCCGCCAGCGTATCAATGTGTTCCAGTCTGAAACCCTTTACAGTTTTGACAAAGCGAGTTTGAACGGAATCAAATGAGTCAGCTCCGTCCGGCAATCTGATGCTGCTATCGCCCAAAGGAAAAGGGTACTGCATAGCCTTCCTGCCACGTGCAAGCAACTCATTCATGATCATCTTTCTTTCACGACGCAACTTGTGCCGGATTTGGCGCGCACTGTCCCGTCGATAGTAGCGGTAATATCGGATCAGCTTTGTTCTGGCATCGCTAAGCCTGTTGAGCTTCTCGCAATGGCGTGATGAGAGGTTAACCTGGATCGGTTGCGAAAACGCAAGCAGGGGCAGACCTATCAGGGCGGTTAGCAAAATTTTGAATTTCATGAGACACAACATTACAGGTACGCCGAAAATCTATTTAATCCATCTATTTGTGCTATCGGGTTTGGGTGAGAATTTTTTAAGTCGAAACACTTCACTATATGCGATGCGTTCCTCGCCTCTAAGCCTTACTGTTTCTGTCAATACGAACGAAGTATCATTATGAATCCGCCCTTTCTCGCGAAAAACATAGTAGTGACCATTTGAAGGATGCCATCGATCGATCAGAATACTATCGCCTCTTATTTGATAGACTCCCCAAAATATTTTCGACTGTTTTACTTCGGCAATTCTGCTTCTGCGAAGTTCTTTTTCGAAATTTTCGAAATCATCGTCTCCGAACGATCCCGGATACATCAAGGTTCCATCGCTGTACAAAAAGAAGACTGTCACTGTTCCAATTGGATCTTTATGGAAGTAATACCCGGATAAAGACAAGGAGTTTGAAGTGTTCTCGACCCTTTCTAGCGAAATACTCCTATCCCGCGTGGTCTGTAGATTGCATCCAAACACGAAGGTGATAAGCGCGATGATAGCGCAAAACATTCTCAGTTTCATGGCCATAACGTTCCGCTCCCATTATTTAAACCAAAATAAAGCTGGTCATTCGCCGGCAAAATGTTAAACCATGGGCTTGGATCATTCTTCAAAAGAAAATCATGAGCAAATCGGTTTTGCACCTGGTGTCGAATGGACTCGTTGTTGATCCCAATTCTGAATGGTCCTATTCCGGCGTATGCGAGCCCGAGGCGGTACTGGTCGGGATCGTAGACGGTTCCGTTTATCATTTTGCCTCTATAAGTTCCTGCTATACCTCCGAACCGTTCAATCGATCTTTTTCCAAACGGGCCGGGATCCCCAGTCACAAGGTTAAATCCGACCCGAGACATGCCGGCCGTCAATGCAAACGCGGCGGTCCGGAAGCGATCCCCTCCATCCCCGCCAAACGTAGGATGAACCCTTAATGGATCGAGCTCTTTCATGATGCTCTCGTGCCACCAATCATTTTCATACTTCGCATTCATGGCTGGGCCGCCAAAAGTCAGCATCCCTGTTGTCTGAGACAGATCGCCACGTTTGTATGTCGTGCTCTGGAAAGACAAAATCCTCCCGTATGACGTCTCAGTTCCATTTTTCGTTTCCCACGTACCGCCGGAACCAAAATAGTCGCGCGACACATACGAAATCCCAAACGTTTTTCTGATACTGAATGGCAAACCTTTCGGTATCCCAAGCGAAACTTCAACCCCAATCCGGGAATCATGCGAGGTGTATGAACCGTTGATCTTGAAAGAAACCGGCGAG
>CBKWFZ010000295.1:0-5480 GCA_966673785.1 uncultured bacterium | reverse complement strand
CGGACCAGTTACGTGGGAGAATGAATTCACATTCACCCGACTCAAGCCAATGCGTAACGATGTGTTTTGTGGCAGTGATAGCATCGCAGAAAAAACCGTCAGTATCGTCGACGGTCCGAAATATGGTCATGCCCAGGTAGACGCCGCCGACGGATCGATCAAGTACTGGCTTGCATTGAATACAATCGTTGACTATCGTGACACGATCACTTATCAGGTGTGCATTGCCGATCGTTGCCTGACTCAAAAGCATGCGCTGACGGTGCGCTATGATCCGACGTGTGGCATCATGGCACAGGACGATGAGATTACGCTTTCCCTCCCTGATTCGGAATCAACTTACATCCTGAACGTACTCGCGAACGATGAGCTCTGCAATCTCGCTGAAGATGTTCAGATAACATTAGTCCAGTCTCCCGATAATGGTGAAGCCTGGGTGGCGGATGGTAAGCTGTACTTTAAGCATGCCGGAACGGAGATCTCCGCGACACTGAGATATACAATCTGCACAAGTGGATCGTATTGCAGCCCGAGAACCGCTGTGGTGACGCTTTCCCGGTAGGTAGATTTCAATAAAGATCATGGACGTGCCAGGTGAAATTGTGAACGGTTGCAGGACGGGGGATAAGAAGGCCCAGTTCAGGCTGTACGAAATGTACAGCCCGCTTCTTTTGGGAATTTGCCTTCGGTACACCAACTCCCGTGACGATGCACACGATGTGCTGCAGGAATCTTTTATCCGGATCTTCAACAAGATCACGCAGGTAAACGACTCCTCACAACTGCAGGGCTGGATGCGAAAGGTTACGGTTTCAACAGCGATCAATTTTTATCACCGGCATAAAAAACATCAGCAGTCATCCAGCCTTGACGCTGTTATGTTCAAGGTCGTCGATGACAATGCCGACGCCATCGGCAGCCTTCATGCGAAAGACCTGCTTGCCCTTATCGCCAAACTTCCGGAAGGTTATCGGATCATCTTCAATCTTTTTGTCATTGAAGGGTACAGTCACAAAGAGATTGCGGATCTTTTGAAGATCACGGAGGGCACCTCCAAGTCACAGCTTAATCATGCGCGCTTGTGGCTTAAAAACTATATCACAACGAACAACGTCAACTACCATGAGCAATATGGATGAACAATCTTTGGAGGAAAGAATTCGCTCCGAGTTGTACGAATTCAGTGATGCACCCGATCCCGGAACATGGGAGAAACTCGAAGGACGACTTCGTGAAAAGGAGCCGCGTCGACGACCGCTCCTTTGGATACTTTCGGCGGCGGCTGCGCTTCTCGTGGGTACGCTTGCACTGAACGAGTTTGTGCTGCGCGATCAGGAAGGAACTGCATCGTCGGTTCATGTGCGCGGTAGTGATGATGATCGTCATCAGCCAACAAAAAAGGAAGGAGAGTCGTTGAGTCGTTCCGCCGAAGAAAACGAGGAAGCGAATAAATCAAAGAGGGCGTCGCGTATCCCATCACAGGAAAATCGAGACGATGCAACGGCCCCGGATAAAAAAACGACGGAAAATGGAGATGATCAATCACGTATGCGTGATCGTAATGAAGCGGGAAACTCAGCGCCTGCCGGCTATGTTCCGGTTGCCGGAAACAAAGACAATGAGACCCGTGGTAAGGGATTGATCACCGGGTCGAAAGACGATGGAACCGGCGCCAGCAAATCCGGGGTCGACGAACACCTTGACGCAATCCCCGGAGAAGATGCGAGCAATATCAACCTGGGCGAAATTGAGACACGCGAAGAACCGCCGCAGATGGATGACGGATCTCTCACTCCGCCATTAGATGTCATGACTGATCAGAGGTTTCCAGGAGATAGCGTTGACGAGAATACCGGTGGCGGCGCTCGTGAAGGGAAGGCCGTCACAGCTTATGTCAATGGCGTTTCACCGGAGGATTCGACAGAAGTGATCCTCGCGGATGACAACGCAGATTCTGATGAGTCGTTGCATGCGGATTTGGCTGAAGGTGAGAAATCACGGCCCGTGCGATCATGGACGGTCAATGCATTTGCCGGACCTTCCCTTAAGTTCAACGGCTTTCGGGGAAGTGAAAGTGATGCAATAATTTTGAGGGACCTTAGTAAATCGGGCAACGTATTTCAGTCACGACGTGGTTATCGCGCGGGTGTTGGTCTTGAATGGTTTTTCGCATCACGATGGAAGTTCAGCGCAAGCGGCTTTTATACTGTTGGGAAATACGAGACGAATTTTGAATCGTTGACGTACGGTACGGCGGACATTCAATATATCGACAATGGTGAAATGGTGCTGATCATGCCAACCGAAATCCGGTCTCTTCATCGTTACCGCGAAGAAGGAAGAATGTTCGGCGGAAGCCTGAATGTTGCTTACCGGTTCAGTGAACGGCTCCCAGGTGTTCACTTTGCCGGACTGGGTGTAAACCTGGGTAGAACCGATGTGAAAACAAATTATGATAAAGTGTCGTATTCCTCCGCGACCCGCCAGTCATCAGTTAATGTATTTTATGAGTGGCAGAAGCCGCTGACGGATGAATGGTACATCAGTTTAATGCCTGTTTACACGACGCGCATTGGCCGGAGCGATGAGCGTGAATTTCCTGTTGTCAGAACATCCACATACGACATTTCCCTACTCGTTGCGCTCGGGTTCAGGTTTAGGTAGAATATTGAAACAAATAAATATAAAGTATGCTTCTTTCAACACATCTCGGATTAATGCAGCTCAGATTGGCGCAGGTCTTCACAATGGTGATGATTTCAGCAATGTTTTCGTGCGATGACGACAATTCTTCGTCAGGGAATACAGCAGCAGTTGAAAATACGCTGCTCAGCGACACGTGGCGGATCACGTATTTTTTTGATGATGGTGATGAGACGAACCACTTCACCGGTTACACGTTTACTTTCCAGGAGGGCGGGGAAGTAAGTGCCACAAAAACCGGAAGTACGGTTGATGGTACCTGGAGTGTGACAAGTTCGAGCAGCGGCGGTCTGAAGCTGAATCTCGACTTTGGAACTACGACGCCATTCGATGAATTAAATGACGACTGGAAGATCGTGGAACGGACCGACACGCGCATCAGGCTTGAGGATGTCAGTGGCGGATCCGGAGAAACTGATTATCTCACGTTTGAGCGAAACTAAGCTCGTGTTTCTGAATTAATGATGTAACGAATGGACTGTCTCCGGATCAGCGGTAACGGAGACAGTACGAATCTATTGTCTGTAGGACCGCTGCAAGACTGTGCTCGTTAAGCGGCTTCGAAATAAAATCACAGACACACCGGTATGTTTTTGATCGCTCAACGTCTTTCATGTCGATGGAAGAAGTGAGCATTACCACAGGACTGTTCTCAAGCGTATCATTTGGAAAGGTGGAGTACTCGTCCAGGAAGTCCCAGCCATTGGTTTCCGGCATATTGATATCAAGGAAAATGAATTCAGGAGACTCGCCACTGCGCAACCGCGATAACGCTTCCCGCGCGCTGGTATATGCTTCAACCCGGTAATCGGAAAACCGCTCGATGATCTTTCCGGTGATGAAGTTGTTAATTGGTTCGTCATCGACAAGCATTATCCTTTTTTTTCGTTCCATACAATTATGTTGTTGATTGATCTTTTTTTATACCGCTGACTCTGTTTATTTCTGTTCTTTCCACCATGCCTCGCTCTCTTCGATCCACGCCTCATCGTGCAGAACGTCGATAACGTCCGGGATGCGGTCAAAATCGTTCGACTTGTCGAGGAAGAATTCAGCTCCCGCATCAAGGCAAAGGCTCTTGTATCGCTGATCCGTAAGGTTAGTAAGCATCACCACCTTAATCGGCGGATACGCCTTTTTAATGAGATTGAGGAGGTCGATGCCGTTTCGTGGCTTGTCTGAAGCCAGATGGATATCGAGAATGACGACGTGGGGACGTTGTGCATCGATGATGGCAAGCGCTTCCGAAATCGTTCCCGCGCTGCCCATTAGTTCCACCGCCGACACTTCGTCAAGCAATGAGCCGAGGCGTTGAGAGACGATTTTTGAATCATCAACCGTAATTACTCTTAACCGCGACTTGTTTTCGACCTGTATCATTTTCTATGAATTGATACGGCAAAGTTCGCGCGATGGAGGTCGGGATCGTATAGGAAGATTGGTGAATGCCGTGTAGTAGTTTTTACTACAAGCCTCTCATACAAGGTGATTTTCTATAGCGTAACGGGTGAGTTCGGCATTGTTACTCAGCTTCAGCTTGTCAAGCAAACGTGTGCGGTAAGTGCTGATGGTATTTATGCTTAATGATATCTCTTCAGCGATCTCGGAAACGGTTTTTCCCATTGCGATCTGTTGTAACACCTGCATCTCGCGGTCGGAAAGCTGTTCATGTGACGGCAGCGCGCCGCGTTCGCTCATGGACGCTGCCATCTTTTCCGCAACAGCGGGCGTAATGTATTTCTTTCCTGATGCTGCTTTCTGTACCGCTGTCAGGAGTTCTTCGGTAGCTGTCTCTTTATTGACGAAACCTGCAGCTCCCGCTTTCAGCGCACGAATAGCATACTGGTCCTCCGAATGCATGCTCAGCATCAGCACCGGTGTTTTTACGCCGTCGGTTCGCAGTTGTTTTAAAGTCTCCATTCCATTTCGGCCTGGCATCGATATGTCGAGTAAGATCACATCAAATACATTAGTCCGGCAGAGGCCGATCGCCTCGATGCTGTTCGAAGCCTCCATAATGTTCACGTCAGCAAAACCTTCGCGGAGCAGTTGAACCAGCCCCTTTCGCACAATAGCGTGATCATCGGCAATTAAGATATTCATAACATCAACGGAATGCTGGTATGTAGTGGTAATTGCAGAATAACAACCGATCCTGATGGATTGTTTTTTTCAATGGTCACATCACCGCCATAGAGTTTTGCCCGTTCCCGCATGCCGACCAACCCCAGCCTTTTCTTCTGGCGCACCTCTTCCGGATCAAAACCCTTTCCGTTGTCACGGACGGTAAGCGTCAACACCTGACCGGATATTTCCAGGTGGGATGATACGTGGGTAGCGTCAGCGTGCCGCGCGACGTTGGTAAGTGTCTCCTGGTATATCCTGAAAATATGGGTGGCAAGCTTCTGGTCCATGGGCAAGTCAGTTTGCTTTGACTGAAAAGTGCTTCGGATACCCGTATTCTTTTCAAACTCAATGGTCTGCCATTCCAGGGCAGCAATCAATCCAAGATCGTCCAGCACACCGGGTCTAAGTTCTGACGATATTTTCCTCACCGTCCGGATCGTTTCATCAATCAAGCCAACCATTGCAGCAAGTCGTTCCAGTGCACGATCGTCAACGATGTTTTTTTTCAGCCACGATGTATCCATCTTCAGCGCAGTGAGCTGCTGACCCAGGACGTCATGAATCTCGCGCGCCATATGTGTGCGCTCTTCCTCACGGATGTTCTGGAGGTGGGTGGTAAGCTTTTGAATCTCCTCGTTACGTTCCAGCAG
>CBKWFZ010000294.1:0-5499 GCA_966673785.1 uncultured bacterium | reverse complement strand
GTCATCGATGTACGAAAACGCCTCCACGAACAATTCCCGGTCGTCGAGGTCATCGTCTACCAGTAGTACTCGCTTCGCATTTGTATTGAATTCTCCCATCATCCTGACATTCGTTCAGCTGCCGATGTTCGAGCGTTGAACAGCGGCTTTCAAAATAGGAAATTTAAGCAAGGAGCGAAAATAGCTGGTGGAAAATAGCAAAAAAACCAAACGGCTTTAATCCTCCGGCAGGCATACAGTGACGTCCGAGTTTGTATGAACGCTTCGTCTATGGTCTGGCCAGCCGCGGTTTACAGTATCAGGAACGTTGTAACAGCTCAAGATATTTTCGATCGAGCTTCTGACCATGCCATTCCTCATAGTTGACATCGTTTCTGGCGGAATTGAGCACGCCAAAATCACCGGAAAACTCCCAGATGGAGAACCCGATATGGTTTTGTTTCAGGATGTCCAGCACATCGGCAAACCAGGCGAGAAACACGTTATGCGGAGTCTTATTCCAGCATCCGCACTCACCACAGTGAACGCCAACGCCGCTCTTTGACAGCCTGATCCATGGTTCATAATACTTCTCAAGCATGTCACGGCTGAGGTACTGGCCGCCAACCTGTCCCGGCCATTTCGGTTCGGGAAGTTTGTCAGGGTCTTTGTTTGCCCAGGGCGCCTTGTAGTGTGAGATTGCATGCGGGAAATAGCCACGGCAACTTTGCGCGATCGGCAAGTCGGTGATCTCAGGAATTACCGTATTGCCAACGTTGTTTCCATCGGCGATGACGAGGGCGTCCTTTTTTTCGCTTCTGATCGCGTCGAGCGCTCCCTTCGCGACTTTACGGTACACTTCGCCCGGAACCGTGCGCGCCGGCGAATGCTGGTCATTCATGTCGTCGCGCATACTCGGTTCGTTAACGAGGTCGAAACTGATTTTCCCCGTGGCTGTTCCGCTATACCGCTTTGCCCACATGCGCCAATGGAAATAAAATGCTTCCTGCGCTTCCTTGTCTTTCCACAAATTGAAGGGTTCGTAAAATCCGGCGTTGATGCAATATCCCGGTGCCCGGTGAAGATTCAAACTGACGTGCATTCCAAACCGGTGAGCCGCGTCCACCAGGCGGTCAATGTTTTCGACGGCGGGTTCACTGATGCGGTACACGTCATCGGCCGAGATATTCTTCGACCTGTCGATGTCGAGGTAGTACGGGTAGGCGATTGGTATGCGAACGAAATCGAATCCCCAGTCGCGCATCCATTTTAGATGCTCTTCCGTCGTCGGTTCTCTGGAACGCGCGGGATCAGGCGAGAAAAAGTCCAGAAGGTTGAATCCTTTCCAGCGGGGAAGTGGATTTTTTGTTTCGGCAAAACGGGCATGCGCGGGCACTGACAATGCGACGGCCGAAAGCGCCGCTGTGCGGATAAACGATCTGCGTTCCATAGTACGAGTTTGCAACAAGATACCAAATGCCGCTCAAACAATGTATCCTGCTCTGTTCAGATGAGCTAACAAAAAAAGCCCTGTTTCCAGGGCTTTGCGTGTTGCAAATAGCGTGAGATAACTGAATTGAAACGTCGGCTACTAAGGAGCCGGTTGTCTGTCCATAGCCGTGGTGTCCGTTTCCATATACTCTGTGCCCGTCGTATCAGACAACGTTTCAGTTTCACCTTCCGGTGTGACAGCCGGAGTAGTGTTATCATAGTTTTCCGTTTCTTCCCTGTTGGCTTCGCGGTTACCGTCGCCACTACAAGCTGCCATTGCAACACTTGCAAACAGTATTAAGAATAGCTTTTTCATAATCGTTTTGATTTAGTTCTTTTTTTATTTCAGTCGGCAATAATTGCCAACGCTACTCAGCGTCCTTAAAATTTTAATTCCATGGCGGCTGCCGCTGCCGCATTATGCCCTCGTTGCAGGCAGAACAAAGGTGTTTTGAGTACTTTTAACACCAAATTTCGCCGCCCGACGATCAACCATAGCCATATTTCTGACGTCAGCCGGTACATTGTTGAACAATTCTTCGTTTATGAAAGCCTACATTATTGTGGAAATCCGCATCACCGACCCCGAAACATATGAGGAGTACAAGAAACTGACACCGGCTTCCCTGATCCCGTTCGGTGGAAAATTTATTGTCAGAGGTGGTGCAACCGACACGCTCGAAGGGGAATGGTCGCCTGAACGTCTGGTCGTGCTTGAGTTTCCTACGGAGGAAAAGGCCCGCGCGTGGTGGTCATCCGAGATCTATGCGCCGGCAAAAGCACTGCGACAACGGGCCAGCTATACGAAAATGATCCTCGCGCGGGGCATTGAGTAGGTGTGAGTGCAGGCATAATTTTGTTTTATGTCTGCCGAAACGAATCACACTCATGGTACGGTTGTCACTTTTCGTTGCTGCAGTTTTTTCTTTTTCACTCCTGTCGGCTCAGGATGACGACACCATCCAGTTCAAACAGGGGCTCCCCATAACCGTTGAGGACAGCTCTGAATATGATAATGTGTATTCGCGGTATCCTCCGCCTGATTTCAGGGCCGTTACGGCCGATCAGTTGCCGGAACCTCTAAGGGAGACCCTGGATGGTGACGGGTTGTACAAAGGGTGGCGTGATGCAAGAGTTTTTTTCGATGTGGAAAGCAAACTGTATTGGGTGGATTTTCTGCTGGATGAAAAAGTGAGACGATACGGCTTTAGCGCTGATGGGGCACCGGTGAGCGTAAAAGAGTTTGACATCGACCAGTAACCGAACACTTAAACCAACCGCAATATGGAACAACATACCATTGAGACAGAGATCGTGATGCAATTACTCGAACTACTCGAAAAAGCGGGCTTCCAATCCATCGCACCTCTTTATCCGACAGATAGTCTCGAAGACGAAAGAACACTTGACACGTTGCTCATAACGGTCAAAAGCCTCAATGCGCGGTACGACCGCCCGGAAGCGTTGGCGCATATCCAGTGTTTGATGGAGAAGTATAATATTCAGGCTGATCAACTCGTGGACAGCCGCGGATACGTTTAGCAGCTGCTCACGAAGTCACAAGAAGGGTCCGGGAAATTTTCGTGAGGGGTCAACTTCACGAACCTGAATTATTTCGCGCAATGCCTCCAGTGTGATCGGCTTTTGAAGATACGCCTTAACGAACGGAAGCCTTTCCGCCCGTTCCCGGTCACGGCTATGACCCGACGAACTGATCAGGCACACCTCTACTTTTTTTGCAAGGTGATCTTTGATTACTTCAAATTGTTTCAGGAAGCCCCAGCCATCCAGCTCAGGCATATAAATATCAAGGAGGATGTAGTCGGGAAGGTGTTCGGCGGTTTTCTTATGATGCAACAGGTATTCCGCGGCACCCTGTGCGCGGTCGAATATCGATATGATGCTGGCAAGTTCCCCAAGCTCGGCCAGGCGCTTAATATAAAACGAAGCCATGGGATCATCATCGATTATCCAAAGGTTAGCTATCAGGGGCATATTTGTATCTTCTTGCGTAAAGATACCGCCTTTGAAAACAGCGTCCGGCCGCAGGTAAGTGTTATTAAAAAGCCGCCGGATTTGGTGTTCGCCGCGACGAAACTATCCGGCGGAAAATTCTAATCTATAAGCCCTTATGAACCTCCGGCGGAATCCGATCTAAGAATCATGTAAGATTCTGCCCCATTTCGAAAACTGCGTCGCAACAGCTCCATGTATGAAATGTAAGCTGATGTCATTGATTTCAGGTTTCGGCCTCCTGATGATGGCCATTCAACTCGAACACGTAGAACGGACAATCAAAACCGGCGCGTTGAAGGATCGGCTTTGACACGTTAAAGACTTTTATTCCTGTCGAGGTTTTTCCTTCAAGCGTACCGATGTGGGCGTGGCCGTGAAAGGCGGCGATTACATTCTTGCGATTCAATGGTTCCGCCAGGCGCGAGGATCCCAGGAACGGCCAGATCACTTCGGGTTCGCCTACTACCGTGTCTCTGATCGGTGCATAATGAAGCATGGCAACCTTTTTCAATCCGTCGTGTTCGGAGTCGAGCCGTGCCAATGCGCGTTCAAGATGCAACGCTTCGTCTACTGCTTCCTGAACGAATGCCTTCATCGCGCCTTCGCCGAACATGGAAAGCATGTAGCTGTCGAAGCCTCCGCCGAATCCTTTTACTCCGGCAATTCCGAGATCGCCAATAACGACCGATTCCCCGTCGAGCATATGCACATTGTTGCTTTGCATGATCTGACGGATAAGCTTATGCCTTCCTTTTTCAAAATCATGATTACCAAGAACCGCGACGACTGGAACCGTGCACGCCTTAAGTTCTTCCGCCAATACCTGGGCTTCGACTTCATCGCCGGTATCGGTAAGGTCTCCGCAGATCAGAAGCACGTCAGCCTTGCGGGAAACTTCCTTGAAATATTCAACCCACTTTCCTCTTTCGGTTTCCCGGATGTGAATGTCGCCGACTGCGGCTATGCGATTGATCGTTTTTATATCACCCATGTTTATACGCTTCGCATTGTTTGAACCTTGTAATCCCATTCCTTGATATCGATGTTATACTGCGTTTGATCGATAATCGGGCCGCGACAGATTCTCGCGACAGACGGGGGAAGATCGTACTGCTCCCGCGCGCGCCGCATAAGTTCATCGAAGAGCCATCGCGGAATGATCTCTGTGAAATCGGATGGATAAACAAACTGAAAAATAAGGATCTGTGCGAGCAGAAGATGCCAGTGTTGCTCAAAGCGCGCAAGGATCCGTTTCCAGTCCAACCCGCGGCCCGCGCGCAGGATTACATGATTCACATCCGCGCCATCGAATCGTTCCCGGTTCTGAACATAGATCTTGCACCAGATAAGTTCCTCCGCCGATAGAAACAGCACGGGCATGCCGGCGAACTCTCCGCGCGACGCATTTTCGAACCATGTATCGTCGACGGTGCAAATATTATTGACCGTATCGAAAATGATGTCCACAAAATAATCGTCTTTAAAGATCTTGGCCAACCAGCGTACATCGGTAAGCTCAGTCCGGTAGCCCTGCGATGAAAAATGCTTCATAATCGTCGGGTAGTCGCCCGACCGGCAAAAGACATCCAGATCTTTGGTGTCGCGATAAATACCCGTATGATGGTTCAGCGCAAACGCTCCCCCCAGCATGTACGGTACGCCGCTTTCATTCAGGCCATCCAGTGCTTCCTTATAAAAGGCATGTGCTTGTTTCTTCTGTTCCTCTGTAACAATCATAATCAATTCATACAAACTGACACCCAACCGGGAGCAGAGGGAACAGTAAAAAGAACGTGCCACAGCGGGCCGTAGCGTTCACGCTCACAGCCTTCCTCACACTGGCCGACGGAAACCCGCAACACAAGTGTTAGCCTCCTTTGATCGCTTAACCTGACTTGAGCATGTGGATGTGATCGATCCCGTCTTCGTCGTAGATTTCTCCACACTGGCGAAACCCGAAGCTTTCATAAAACCGCTTCAGATAATGTTGTGCACCGATCCTGATCGGTTGTT
>CBKWFZ010000293.1:0-5504 GCA_966673785.1 uncultured bacterium | reverse complement strand
CTTACGCGGACAAGATCTTCGAATCTTTCTCTCGACTCAATTCAAAAGATAAGTATGAAGGAACGGGTCTTGGTCTGGCGCTTTGTAAAAAGATCGTCATGCGTCACAACGGCAGGATTACCGCGGAAGGGACCCCCGGCGTCGGTGCTAAGTTCAATGTTTATCTTCCACGAACGGGCTGGTAAAGTCAGTGACGTTCAGTTATGCTGTCCGCGTGCGCACACTCTTTAACCAATACCGGACTTTATAAAAGTATAAACAGGTCGATTCGCGTCTTCCTGGCGGATGGCACGGTAGTTGGCACTGGCTAGCGTTTAAAACCTTTTCCTATGTTTCTGAACTTACCTACAGCCTGGCGACACGCGGTTAAGAACAAAACATCTGTTGTGCTCAATGTTACCGGACTCGCCCTCGGTATTGCAACCTGCCTCGTGATCGCCATCTGGGCAGAGCGCGAACTCAGCTATGATAACTTTCATCCCAATGTTGACGCGAAGTTTCGGATCTGGAACACGTTTACGAGTGAGGCGGAAACGTTTTCTCAGGCGCCTTCCGGCGTTGCTTTAGGTGCCCATCTGCCGAGACATGTCCCGGATATCAAAACTGCCTGTCGCATCTTTAACACTGGATTCAAGGTCCGGCAGGGGAGTGAAACGAATTTTGAAAACAATGTCATCTTCGCGGACTCGACCTTCTTTACGTTCTTCGGTTTTCAAATCATCGCCGGACCGAAGGAACAGCTGCTGAGAGACCCGCAGCATGTTATCATTACCCGCGAAATGGCCGTGAAATATTTTGGTAGTGTCAGCGATGCACTCAATGCCGCGCTTTATCTCGACGATGAAGCTGCTACGGTTGTAGCTATTGCCGAAAATACGCCTCCCGATTCCCATATTCAGTTTGATATCATTGTGCCTTATAAAGCCCTGCATGCGTATGCCCTCCGGGAGTTCAATGAAGATATAGACAACACGTGGCTTGGCGGTTGGCCAAATACATATGTTGAGCTGGCAGATCCCGCTAAACGGGACGAGGTTGAAAGAAAGGTGAACGAAGTCGTCGAAGCACATTCAAAACAGGCATGGGCTGATAATAAGATGTCGTACACCTACTTTCTTCAACCTGTTCGCGACATTCACCTGCATTCCGATTTGCGTTACGACGCTGCGAACAATGGCAGTATGGTTACGGTGCGCATTTTTATTGCAGTGGCTGCCCTGGTTCTTTTGCTGGCTTGTTTCAATTATATCAATCTCACGACGGCCACGTCGGCAAAACGCGCCAAGGAAGTTTCCCTTCGCAAGGTATCGGGCGCGCGCCATGTTCAATTGATGCAGCAGTTTTTTTTGGAGACGTTCCTCGTAACGTTGCTGGCTGTGGTAGTAGGTGTCGCGTTGGCGCAGCTGGCATTGCCTGCTTTCTCGACCTGGATGGAACAGCCCTATACGTTTCCGGCTGATATTAAACATCTGTCCCTGCTTGCGGTACTGACAATAGGAATCACAATCCTGTCGGGCATATATCCTGCTGTTGTACTTGCATCGTTCCGTCCGGTAGTGGCATTAAGAGGGAGGTTTCTCGGGGGTCAGCGCGGCCAGGTTTTCCGTAAAGCACTTGTTATCGTTCAATTCAGCATATCCACAGTTTTATTGATCTGTATTCTGACGGTTAACCGCCAAATGCAGTTTATCGGAGAAAAACCCCTCGGCTATGATGAGACAGGTGTCATCACGGTGGATTTTAACGGAGATCAAACGGTCATTCAGAATTATGATGTGATCAGAAACACATTGCTCGCGGCGCCGTATGTTGAGGAGACTTCACTTCATGGCGGGAATGTCGTCGGCGGGCTGGGCAATGGCTGGATTGCAACGGAAGATGCGGAAGGTAAAGAAGTGGTAACCAGCATTTACCGTCTTTCTGTTGATCCGGATTATTTTGAAACATATAAGATGGAGTTTCTTGCCGGGCGTGGATTCAGCCGGGCGAATTCAGACTCGTCGAAGGCAGTTGTTGTGAATGAAGCCGCGGTGAAGAATCTCGGTTGGAAAAGCAACGAAGACGCACTGGGTAAACCATTTGGAAACGGAGAGCAGGCGCGGTACGTGATCGGCGTAGTACGCGATTTTCATTTCGAGAATCTGCATTCGACCGTACAGCCCCTTATGATCCGGTACGCGAATGATGGTGGCAGTCTTTCGATGCGGGTTCAAACGAATCACATCGCCGATGCGATTCAGCTTCTCAGTGAAACGTGGAGCAGGATCGTTCCAGGCGTACCGCTCCAATACAGTTTTGTCAGCGATGAACTGCGACAGCAATACCATAGGGAGAGGAAGCTTGAAGCGATCTTCTACGCAGCGGCGGCGCTTTCGTTTTTTATCGCGTGTCTGGGCCTTTTCGGACTTTCGACTTTTATGATAAGGCAGCGTATCCAGGAGATCAGCATTAGGAAGGTTCTCGGCGCTTCTGTTGCAGGTATTGTTGTGTTACTGACGCGCGATTTTTCGAGGCTTGTTCTGGTTTCGGCGATGCTGGCCTGTCCCGCAGGTTACTTTCTGATGAACGGATGGCTCGAAACGTTTTCGTATCGTACATCCATCGGCTGGAATATTTTCGCGATCGCCATGTTTGTACCCCTGATGATTGCGATCCTGACCGTAAGCGCGCAGGCCATCAAAGCAGCTTTTATCAATGCTGCAAAAACGCTGCGTTCTGAATGATCATTTCCGGCGTAAGATTCGTCTGAAGGATAACGTTAACGAAGTCCGCACACTCATTTGAAGCTGTACAGGTACGGAGCCTTGTGCGCTTTGCCCAAATATTCTTTTCCGTGGCGTTTCAATACGTCCTTCGCAAGCATCTTTCGCTGGAATGAGGTCCTGCGCAGCTTCGTCCCCTGAATTGCCTCATAGACATGTTGCAGTTCTTTCATAGTGAAACGTTTTGGGAGAAGGTTCCCGCCGACCAGTTTCCTGTCCAGATTTTCCCGTAATGTCTGAATAGCTTGTTTGACGATCTGTTTATGGTCGAGTATCAGCTTCGGAATCCGGCTGACCGGGTACCATTGGCAAGAGTCCGAGAGTGCATCAGGGCGGGGAACCACATCCCGATAGTCTATTAGTGCATAATAGGCAACCGAAATGAACCGCTCCAGCATCCATGGATAATCTTTCCCGGGATCATAACCGTTGGCGCGCAGCAGGGTCGCCATGACTTCTGGATCATATCGGGAGACTGATCCAAAAGTGTGAAACTGTTCAAGGTATATAGAAGTGAGCCCGGTACGTTCCGCCAGGCCACGTCGTACCGCGTCATCGAGGTCTTCATCTTTTCGAACGAAACCACCAGGAAGTGCAAACAATCCGGTGTTGTGATACTCCATAATGAGAATTTTCAACTCCTCGCCGGAGAAACCGAAAATCACGGAGTCGTAAGCAATGTGCGACAGAAAATCAGAACCTTTCATTGACCGGTTTTAGGGTTGAAACCATAAATCTATAGCATTATTCGGAAATGATGTCTATTATTGTTACAAAATGAGACAATGATGAAGAAATCAACTCCAACCTTCGCGCTGTGCGTGCTGGTCCTTTGCTTTTTTGCAGAGAGACTCGCCGGTCAATCGGATTATGGTTTTCCGGTACAGACAAAAATCGAGAATGGACTTATTGAGGGTGTATACGATACAAAACTGAACCTTCAGGTTTATCTCGGTGTACCGTTTGCCAGGCCACCGGTCGGCGAACTTCGGTGGAAAGCTCCGGAACCGCCCGCGAACTGGAGCGGTGTGAAGCAAACGAAGGAATTCGGGCCGCGGCCCATGCAGGGAATTGTGTTTGGTGACATGAGCTCCCGGTCTGACGGAATCAGCGAAGATTGTCTTTACCTGAATGTGTGGAGTCCGGCCGTAAAGAATACGGAGTCGCTGCCTGTGTTGGTTTATTTCTATGGTGGAGGTTTTGTGGCTGGGGATGGCTCAGAGCCGCGATATGACGGTGCAAGCATGGCGAAAAAAGGTATTGTAGTTGTAACCGTGAATTATCGCCTTGGTTTATTTGGATTTTTTGCTCATCCGGAACTGAGTAAGGAAACGCCTTACAAGGGATCGGGTAACTGGGGATTACTGGATCAGGCACTTGCGCTTAAGTGGGTGAATAAGAACATCCACGCATTTGGTGGCGATCCGAAAAAGGTAACGATTGCCGGTGAGTCCGCAGGATCGATTTCTGTAAGTGCACAAATGGTATCTCCGCTTTCGAAAAATCTGATCGCGGGTGCAATTGGTGAGAGTGGTTCCGGTATCAGTGCACTGGCCGCTGTGCCATTGGCAGAAGGAGAAAAACAAGGCCAGGAATTTGCATCGAAAGCGGGTTTCACGTCTGTCGCCCAAATGCGGGCAGCGAGTACGTTGGAGCTTTTTAATGCCTATCAGCAGTCCCGTCGTTTTGGTTTTCCGCCGACAATCGATGGCCACTTTTATTCAAAAAGCATGGTGGACATTTTCAAAGCCGGAGAGCAAGCACAGGTTCCGTTGCTTCTGGGTTGGAATTCCGCGGAAATACCGGGAATGGCGTTCATGCAGGGACTTCCTTACACAGAAGAGAACCTTATCAAAAAAGTAAAGGAAGCGTATCCGGACAATTGGCAGGAGGCGCTGAAAGTGTATCCGCATAGTACACCGAAGGAAGTTGAATGGGCTGCGACTAATCTTGCATCCGATCGTTTCATCGCATACAGCACCTGGAAGTGGTTTGACCTTCACCGTAAGCAGAGTACACAACCCGTGTACCGGTATCTCTATAGCAAGCTGCGTCCGCCATTGGTCGACAGATCGTTGACGCCAGGCCTGGCCGGCGGTACACAGCAGGGCGCGCCGAAAATGCCGGAACCCATAGGAGCACCTCACGCATGCGAAATCGAGTACTGTATGGGAAATCTGCACCTCATTAAAGACTATGCCTGGACTCCGGATGATTACAAGGTCTCTGAAACGATGCAAAACTATTTTGCGAACTTCATTAAGACCGGTAATCCAAACGGAACCGGTTTACCCGAATGGCCGGCAGCGAAACCAACAGAAACAAAGCCTGCGGTCATGATTATCGATACGGAGTCGAAGGCGGTTGCCTATGATGATGCGCGGTATTACTTTCTCGATAAGATGGCAAAGTGAGAGGGCCGAACGTTAGATATTGGCGCAGATGGTGTAAGCCTGCAGGAATTGTGTATTGCTAGGTGTTCGGTTTACTGCGCCGATCACTACGCACAAGAAGCAGCGACGTCATGCCGATCAGGAAGAAGCTTACCACGAGCGGGGAAACCGATGTAACCATAAGGGTATTGATGATTGATCCGAGCGCGGAACCTGCAAAGAAGAAGAAGGTGCCATAGCATGCGGCGGCCATACCTGCGACGTGTTCCATCGGTTCGAGTGCCAGTGCACTGCTATTCGGCTCAATGGCTATGTTGATCGCCATGAGGGCGGCCACAGCAGTGAAGAA
>CBKWFZ010000292.1:0-5526 GCA_966673785.1 uncultured bacterium | reverse complement strand
AGAGTGCCAGAATGCCCGCGAACCCGAGAAACATCATGGCGGAAAGAGAAAACACCAGTATCGGACCCGCCGACGCGATCGCCGGTATAAACGGAATGGCTACAAGCACGCCTTCGGAAAGCAGGAACCCGGAAACAAGAAACACGATCCAGACATGAGATTCTTTGTCGCGCAGCAATCGCTCTTCCAGATACCACGCAATAATTCCGAAACTTATCACACCCACGAGCACCAGATGAAGATAAGCGATAACGAGGTAGCGATTTTCGTACGCCATTTCTGCGGCCGCCGGATGCGCTGATACCAGCTGGAGCACAACCTTAAGTACCAGTGCAATGGATACGAGCATCACGAGTACGTTTCCCCCCTGGGTAAATGCCAGCTTGGAGAAAACCTTCGCCTTAAGCAGAGCGTAGCCGATCGCAACAAAGGCATATATCTGCAGCAATGCTCCCGCAAATCCAAGCCAGTGCCAGACAAGCGGAGGCCGCGCCCACAATACCGAAAGAGCATATGTCAGGACGGTGGCAATGGTCAATGCCTGGAACGGGCTCTTCAAACCGGAAATTTGCCTGTCAAATCCACGCCGTTCCAGAATGGCCGCAAATACTGAAAGCACGCCAAAGAGAAATACGCCGTTATACTGAAAGTGAAGGTAGAAGTAGATGGCAAAGTAGTACCAATCGCTGCCGCCCCCGCCGTTAGCCATGATCGGTCCAAGCGCGAAAGGACCGGCTGATGAGATCAGGAAGAAGACCAGCGATACTTTTGCCAGACGTATGGAGGCCGCTTCGATATTCCGCGTATCCCGGATGAAACGAAAACAGAAGTAACCCGATGTCAGCGTATGGGCAATAGACAACGGAATCGTTACTGCGCCATATCCCTGCATCGGAAAAGTGAACAGCATCAAGGCGATTAAAGCCTGATTGATGAGGAATATCCGCCGATAAAAACCTTTTAGTTCGCCGAAAGCATCGCGAACGAATGCAAGGTTGAAGAAGTTGAACACCCAACCCAGAAACATGACATGTGAGTGTGCATGTAACCAGTTTCCGTACACCAATCTGTCGAGCGGATACACCAGCTGCCAGCGCAGCACAACACCGAGCCCGGCCGATATAAAAAGAAATATGAGTGGAATACTAAAAAACCTTCGCATGCCTCACGCTTTTCACCGTAATCGTGACCAGTGTCGCAAAGTAAAGCAATATCGCGAGTGCATTCAGATATCCGGCCGGAAGCTGGTACGAATAACTAAAAAGATTGATATCAGCTCCAATTCGTAGTACGAGTGATCCGTGCAAAAGGAAAAGCGGTACATACAGGAACCGGTGATAGGGTTTGACCATCAACCCAAGTACGCCCGGCAGAATGATCGGTCCATGAGCAAATATCATCGAGAAGACAAATCCGAGAAAGAACATATGGACGAAGGCGTCGTAGGCGTAGGCTATCTCGGGTAGAGCGATGAAGAATATGCCAGTCAGCAGCAGTGCAACATACCCCAGTAGCAAGGCTACGCCCGTAAATCGTGTAAGGCCCGACTTCCTGAGATTAATCCTGACAATATCGTGTCGCATCAGCCATACTGCGATCCCCATGAGCGCAACGCCGGAAACATAGTTTCCCATTGTATGAAAGGAAAGAAGAATGCCCGCGACAAAAACGCCAAGCATGCCCACCAGCCACCGTTTATGCGTTGCCGTGACGGGCAGAAACTTCGAGAGTTCAAGGCGTTCAGAGACAATAACAAAAAGCAGAAATCCAATCCACCAGGGTAGTGCCGACGGATAGAATGTACGTGATAGCAGGACACAGTTTCCGATGCAAAGCGAAATTCCCCCTGCCAACATAAGCCATAAGTGTAATTCGCGATGTTTCGAAAGGTAGAAGAGGAATACACCGGCAAGTCCGGCGCTCGCGGCGATGAGCATCCACACGCCTGCGGTGAAATAACCCGTCCACAACATGACAACGCTTGCAGCACTGGTGAGTGGAATAATAAGCAGCCAGCGCTCTTTCAGCGGAATGACTTTTTCGAGGGCGATCAGGCTTCCCAGGAAACCTCCCACCATGATCGCACCGTGGTGCAGGTAGCCCGTCAGATACGTGCTGGTCCCTCCCATCCTTCCAAGACCGGCATAAACACCGAGCGCGAGATTGGCGATAGCAAATATCAGGGCGGGGATCAGAAATGCGCGTTTCACAATAAACAAATAACACCAATAGCCCCGCTGTGAAGAATGGGAAAAATTCTGCTTCCGCCTGACATTTGTCAGTATTCGTTTCTGGAATCGTTGTCTTCCGGAAACCCGGCAACATATTGCCACGTGTTCTGGGTTTGCGACCCGTTTTGCAATATATTTACAGCCTGTCTGTATGAAGAAGTTAATCGTCGTATTTGCGCTGCTTATCCCGGCATGCGCATTCAGCCAACCGAAGAAAGAGATCATCTATGTTGGAACCTATGCAATCAGAGAAAGCAAGGGTATCTATGTTTTTGAACTAAATCGTGCAAAGGGTACGCTCAAACTGATCCAGACGATCGTTGATCGCAGCAGTCCCTCGTTCCTTGCAATTCATCCTTCCGGAAAATACCTTTATTCCGTTAATTCTTCCCCGATCGAAGGCCATGAAGGTTCAGGGTCCGCTTCATCCTTTAGCATCGATCAGAAAACTGGCAAGCTCACGTTTATCAATCACGTCTCATCTTTCGGTGACGGCCCATGCCACATTGCTGTCGACTGGAACGGAGACTGGGCGTTTGTTTCAAATTACAACGAAGGCAACCTCGTCGTCCTTCCGATCTTCGAAGACGGATCATTAGGCGCACCGTCGGATTCAAAAAAGTATTCCGGAAAAAGTGTAAACAAGTTCCGGCAGGAAAAGCCGCATATCCACTCGGCGCGGATTTCAAAGGATAATAAGTTCGTGTACGTTTCCGACCTTGGTACCGACAAGATCTATACGTATTCAATCGACGCTGTCAACGGAAAAATCTCACCTGCTGAAAAGTCTGAAGTTTCCGTGGCACCGGGTGCCGGGCCGCGTCACTTCGCATTGCACCCGACAGGCAACTTTGCTTATTCGGCCGAGGAGCTGACCTCCACAGTGGGCGTTTTTTCGGTAGACCGCACAACCGGTGCGTTAACTATCCTGCAGGACACCGTTAAGTCGCTACCGCAGACATTCACCGGGATCAACACAAGTGCCGAGATCCAGACGAATCCTTCAGGCTCGTTTCTTTATATGTCCAACCGCGGTGCTGACATACTCTCCGTTTTCACTATTGATCCAGCCGGAACGATCAGATTAGTAGGCACGCAATCGACTATGGGGAAGACACCGCGAAACTTTCTTGTAGACCGTCGCGGCAAATTTATCTGGGTTGCCAATCAGAACTCAGACGCAGTCACCATTTTCCGTATCAACGGTAAAACCGGTATGCCTGTGTTCACAGGAAACAGGGTAAAGGTCCCGTCTCCGGTTTGTATCCGCCATCTTATCCTTAAGTAGCGGACTCCCTGCCACACTGCCAGCATCCCGCAGGTTTCCTTCATAAATTAACTGGCAAAATTTCCGAAAAGGATGAATGGATCTGTTTTTGGGCACCGGTCCGGAAACATATATGGACCCATTCTCTCAGATCATTATCGATGCTGTCGATAAGACGAAAAATGCCGTCGTCAGGATAGACGTATTCAGGAAAGGAAAAGACGGACGTCTCAGTCCGGGTGGCTCCGGATCCGGTTTTATTTTCTCAACCGATGGACTTGTCTTCACGAACAGCCATGTGGTTGAAGGCGCGGAGAAAATCATGGTCAGCCTTCTCAATGAAAACGAAATCGAAGGTTTTCTCATTGGCAAAGATCCGGATACCGACCTCGCCATTCTGAAAGTCTATACGGAAGGCTATTCCGTCGCACGGCTTGGCAACGCTTCGGACATACGCATCGGGCAGTTCGTCATTGCCATCGGCAACCCTTACGGATACCAGCATACGGTTACCACCGGGGTTGTAAGCGCGCTGGGGCGTACGCTCCGTACGCAATCAGGAAGGCTGGTTGACAATGTGATTCAATCGGACGCCGCCCTCAACCCGGGGAATTCCGGTGGTCCCATGATCAATACAGACGGTGAAGTGATTGGTGTCAACACGGCGATCATTCAGGGCGCCCAGGGTCTAAGCTTTTCCGTGGATATTGACACCGCCAAAGAAATTGCAGGCCAACTCCTCCGCGATGGCACGGTATTCAAAGCTTACATCGGCACGATGCTGCAGGAGGTCACGGTCAATCCGAAAGTCAGGCAACATCATAATCTCCCGAATCAAAAAGGACTGTTCATCACAAAGATCGAAGAGAACTCGCCGGCGTCGCGGTCCCAGCTCATGGAGGGCGACATTATCGTATCGTTCAACAACAAGACCGTGAACACCACGCATGAGCTTTTTCGCGAGCTGAGCCGGCGCGAGATCCTTCAAATGACGGACGTAGTCGTTGTTCGACACACAGAACTGCTTCGGTTCACGATTACGCCGGTGCAACGGAAGGCCTAACGCCACTTTCGCGAACGCGAAGTCTTTTCGCGGGTGTGTCTTCCACCGCGCGCGGGCGACTTGCTCTTGGATTCACGACGTTTGGGGCTGCTGTCCGAATCGCGTTTCTCGGTTACCTCAACGCGTATCTGTCTTCCTTTATAGGTTATGCCACTCAATCCGTTCAGCGCATCATTAGCCAGCGAAGGATCAACTTCAAAGAAAGAATAAGCGCCTTTCAGATCGATCCGGCCGATGTTCTTTTTCGAAATACCGGCATAATCATCGATCAGCTCGATGAGGCGCGAAACATCCACGCCGTCCATCTTTCCTACGTTAATGAAAATACGGGTTCCCGACTTGTAACGATCAGATCCGCCCTCTCCCCGCACAGCCTCGGAGTTCAGGTCCGGTGCATTCCGGTAATAATCAAGAAAACGATTAAACTCCAGCGAAGCGAATCGCTTGATCAGTTCCTCCCGCGAAAGGTCTTTGAATTCCTCAAATACCTGTGGCAGAAACTCGCCGATTTCAGACTCATTAACCTTGACTTCATGGACCTTGTGCATCAATGAAAGCAGTTGCTTCTGACAAACGTCCGGCCCTGTCGGGATCATCATTCTCGTGAAGGGCGACTTGAGTGTTTTTTCGATTTGTTTAACCTTACCCAGTTCCTTCTTCGTGATCATCGCTATTGAAATGCCCTTCTTCCCTGCCCGCGCGGTCCGGCCGCTGCGATGGGTATAGAACTCCATCTCGTCAGGGATGTTCAAATGAATAACGTGCGTTATGTCTTCTACGTCGATGCCGCGCGCAGCGACGTCAGTCGCCACTAGGATCTGAAGCGAACGCTCGCGGAACTTCATCATCACGCGGTCGCGTTGTTGCTGAGTCAGATCTCCGTGGAGGGAGTCGGCATTATAGCCGTCCTTGATCAGCATCTCAGCGACGCGTTGTGTATCAATCCGCGTTCTGCAAAAAATAAG
>CBKWFZ010000291.1:0-5531 GCA_966673785.1 uncultured bacterium | reverse complement strand
TTCACGAACTTGACTTTATCGACAACTACATCCGTATCCAGCAGGTGCGTTTCGGAGACCGGCTGAAATTCGTCAAGCAAGTTGATTTCTCCTGTCTCAAGGTTCAGATACCCCCAATGATCCTGCAACCACTTGTTGAAAACTCGGTGAAGTATGGCATTGCTCCAAAAGACGAGGGAGGGACAATAATTCTGACCGTGAAGCGGTTTAACAATATGATCTTCTTCGAAGTGAAGGACGACGGTCTTGGTTCAAACGCCCAGAAGGTCATGGACGGAAGTTCAAGCGGTGTAGGTCTCAAAAACACAGACCAGCGCCTGAAAAGCATTTTTGGACCGGATTCGGGACTTCGGATCCGTTCGAATGAATGGGGGTATTCCGTCAGTTTCTTTATTCCGTATGAAAATGAAATGCAACCGCATAATTTAGAAGAGGTAAAAAGCCAGGCGGTTTGAAAAAGCATCTAAATTGCACTTACTAATAAACCAGTGATCCATGAACATTACCTGCGTTATTGTTGACGACGAGAAATTAGCACGTGACCTGCTGCAGGAATACCTGCAACAAATGCCCAACATTCAGGTCATCGGCGAATGCTCAAAAGGCAAGGAGGCAGTCGAGACGATCGACAAACTCAAACCCGACCTCGTGTTCCTGGATGTGCAGATGCCGGGTATGACCGGCTTCGATGTACTGGATGAAATCACGCATGACCCTTACGTCATATTTTGCACAGCTTACGACCAGTACGCCATCAAGGCATTCGAAAAAAATGCCGTCGATTACATTTTAAAACCACTCGACCAGGAACGTTTCAAACTTGGTGTTGAGCGCGCGATCAACCGCATGAAGGTGGAGCAGAATAACGTGGGTGAACTGTTACGTAATCTGAAAACAGAAAACAGGACTTCTTACGACGCTCATATTTTCGTTCAGAAATCCGAAAAACTACTCAATCTGCCCGTTGAGGAAATTGTTTACCTCGAAGCCTCAGGTGATTACACGATACTGACCACAAAGAACGATCAGTTCGTCAGCTCAAGCGGAATCGGAAAGCTTGAAGAGATTCTCAACCCTGAAATTTTTATCCGTGTTCACCGCAGCACGATCATCAACATTAACTGCCTCAAGGAAATCGAAAAACATTTCAATGGCGGAATGGTGGTGAAGATGCAGAATGGGAAGAGCTTCCCCGTCAGCCGCACGTATGCAAAACTGATCCGAAAGAAAGTGGTTTGATCCCAAGGAGGATCATTCTTTCTGAAGCGAAGTCCCGTAGATAAACACGGGTTCCTTTCCGTGTGACCTGAAAATTTCTCCGGCTTTTTGTTCGAAGGCTTCTTCGGCGCCGCTTATAAATTGTGCTGTAGCGGCGATCTTTTGCGCGTCCCTCGTAAAGGCGTTCACAGCCCGCGACCGGTCCTGCTCGTTTACCCAGTTCCATACGCCGCTTTCGTCACGGAAAACAACGTCATGTTGCGGCGTCAGCGACAACAGTTGCGCGTGCGGCAGAAAAATGAAAGCCTTCTCACCACGGATATCGACAGAAAATTTTTTGTCGAGATCGAATCCGGCTTTCGCTTCAAAGGTGCCGGCGATCGATATCTTTTTAGTACTTCCCATCCAGGTATTCGTCCAGTCATATTCATGACGAAATTTCTGCGATAACATCGACAGCTCCATGATCTCATGTTCCTCTTGCAGAATAACGGTGTTGTTGACATGAACCTCCGGACTGAATCGAAACGCCTGCTTCAGGTCCTCGCCGATTGCGCGGGCAGCATTGTACGTGTTTTCCGCGACACGGGCCGGAATGACCACAAGGAGCACATATGCAGAAGTCGTGAGGACAACGAGAAAAACGATCAGGAGTATGAGGCGGCGTCGCAACATCATTTCTTGTCCTTTGGCAGCGAAAAGCGCATCCGTACCTTTACCCTGTCGCGTACTGGTTCATTGTTTCGCTTCGTCGGCCGCCACTTGGGCCCGGACTTGATCAGGCGGATAACTTCATCTTCACAGCCATAACCTATTCCCTTTACGATCCGGAAGTCGGACATAACACCGTTGCTCTCAAGCGTGAATTGAACCGTTACCTTTCCTTCAATCTTGTTGTTCAACGCTTGCTCCGGATAACGGAGGTTGTCTGCCAGATATTGCTTGAAGGCTTTCTTACCTCCTGCCGGAGCGGCAATTTCGATATTCGTTGGATCAATGGCATTCGGATCGCGGGCTTCACCGTAGCCAACAACGACGACCTCACTCAATTCGGAAATGTCAGGATCAAGCGCAACATCAACTTTCTGTCCGGAGACATTGGGCATGATCTCCTTCGTTTCAAAACCAATGTAAGAGAACACGAGTGCTTTGTCGGGCGTATCGAAGGGGATCTGATATTTACCTTCCTCGTTTGTGATCGTGCCGACATTCGTTCCCTTTATGGTAACGTTTACGCCGGGCAGACCACGGCCATCTTCCGCATCAACTACGAATCCTTCGACGACACGAGCGGGGCGTGCCGGTGCCGCTGCTTCCCGTTTTGACGGTGGGGAAAATTCTACAGGCGGAATCTCAAGCTCAACATCAAGTACCTCTTCTTCGACAGCCGCCGCTATTTCATCCGGCGGTTTCGCGCGTCGCCTCAAGCCGAAACTCTTTTCCTCCGTCCCCTGATCAGCCTCCGGCTTTTCTGAGGTCGCGGCAACAGAATCGGGCTGCGTGCGTTCCGATGGAGTTCCTGCAGTTTCGGGAACCGTCTTCTTCATTGCAAGATCAGGCCTGTTTGTCGGGAACGTTACGATAAGGAAGGTCGCCAGCGCAAGAACAGCGATGCCGGCAGCGATTCTGAGCGGCCATATCCAGAACCCGCGTTCGCGCTTTCGTTCTGTGCGTCTTTCCAGTTCGTTTTGAAGTTGGGCGATATCGTCGGAAAACTCCGCTGGGGTAATGTTCTCCGCTCCTTCCAGCGCTTCGGCGAGGAACGGATCGGCGAGGGCACGCTTTTCAAGGGCATGCATTTCCGCCGGTGAAAGCTCTCCCCTCCAATACCTCTCGATATCGTTTCGCCAGTCACTCATTTCGTTCCATGCATAGCTTCAAATTCCGCTTGCCGTTTTGGATATAGCTCTTGACTTTATTCCCGTCAAAACCAGTCTCCTCCTGTATTTCCCGGTAGCACTTCTGCTTCAGGTAGAACAGTTTAACGCACTGTTTCTGTTCGGCTCCAAGTTCTTCAAGGCACTTTTCCAGTTTATTCAGATTGGGCTCATCCTCGTGCACACCATCCGGATGCATGAATCCTTCGGTTTCCATAACAATCAACGAAATATCCTCAAAATGACGGCCCTTTTCAGCGCGCAGCTGCATGAGGCAATGGTTTCGCGTCAGGGAATACAACCAGCTTTTGAAATTACGGACTTCGTGTTTCAAAAGTGTATTCACCAGCTTTTCGAAAATCTGCATTACCGCATCCCGGCTTTCCTCGCGGCCTTTCAGGTACTTCAGACAAACACCATAAACGAGGGACATGTAGGGTTGATACAATTCTCCCAATACCTGAACGTCGCCTTCACTGCGGTATCGGGTGATCAACGCTTCGTCACGACGGTTCCGGTGTTCATCCGATAACTCACCTGATTTTTGAAAATTGGCTAATCGTGCAGTTAAATCGGCCACAAAGGAAAAATAAGGAAAAAAATTCTAACACACAGACGCGTGCATCCGTGGCCTACTCGACGGTTACCGACTTGGCGAGGTTTCTTGGCTGATCGACGTTGCAACCACGCATGACGGCAATGTGATACGAAAGCAACTGCAAAGGCACGACGGAGACAAGGGGTGTCAGCGCCTCGTGTACGCTGGGTATCTCGACAACAAATTCCGACATCTGCGGAATCAGCTGATCGCCTTCCGTTACGACCGAAATAACGCGACCTTTTCGAGCCTTGACTTCCTGTATGTTCGAAACCACTTTCTCATAGGAACTGTCGCGCGTAGCGATAAACACCACCGGCATCTCCTCGTCAATAAGCGCAATCGGTCCGTGCTTCATCTCCGCGGCCGGATACCCTTCCGCATGGATATAGGAAATCTCTTTCAGCTTCAGCGCCCCTTCAAGCGCAACCGGGAAATTGTATCCACGGCCGAGGTATATGAAATTACGCGCATCCTTGAAGATGGCGGCGATCTTCTCGATCTGAGTATTTAATAACAGCGCGCGTTCAACCTTTTCAGGAATCGTCTCCATCTCAACCATCAGCTCATGCGCCTTCTGTTCGGTGATCGTTCCCTTTTTCTGGGCGACGATCAACGCGATCATATTGAGCACCGTAAGCTGGGCGGTGAACGCCTTGGTGCTGGCAACCCCAATCTCAGGGCCGGCGTGCGTATAGGCTCCCGCATGCGTCGTACGGGGAATAGAGGAACCAACAACGTTACATACTCCGAAGATGATGGCACCTTTCGCCTTCGCGAGCTCAATAGCGGCAAGCGTATCGGCGGTTTCTCCTGACTGTGATATGGCGATCACCACATCACCTTCCCGGATCACCGGATTCCGGTACCGGAACTCGGAAGCATATTCGACCTCTACCGGTATGCGACAAAACTCTTCAAAGAAATATTCAGCCACGAGGCCCGCGTGCCATGACGTACCACAAGCGACGATCAGAATACGGTCGGCGTTTACAAGCTTGTTGACGTACTCGCGTATGCCCCCAAGAGTAAGTCGGCCGGATCGTGAATCAAGTCGCCCGCGAAGGCAGTCGCGAATCGATTTGGGCTGCTCGAAAATCTCCTTCAACATGAAATGTTCGAAGCCGCCCTTTTCGATGGCTTCGAGTTCCATATCAATTGTCTGTATGTAGGGAGTTAGCGGAAGGTTGGCCGTGTTCGTAACACTAAGCCTGCCATCGCGGATAACGGCAATCTCCTGATCGTTCAGGTAAACCACCTCATTGGTGTACTCGATGATGGGTGTCGCATCCGAAGCGAGAAAAAATTCATCCTTCCCGACACCTACAACGAGAGGGCTACCCTTTCTGGCGGCCACGAGCAAATCAGGATCGGCAGCCGAAAGTATTACGATAGCGTACGCGCCAACGACTTTCGTCAATGCAAGACGCACGGCCTCCTCGAGTGAGCAGCCTTCGTTCTCCTGTATGTCTTCGATGAAATGAATGAATACTTCGGTGTCGGTGTCGCTCTGGAAGGAATGTCCCTTGTTTATCAATTCCTGCTTCAGGGCACTGTAATTTTCGATAATGCCGTTGTGAATGATAGCAAGGTCGCCCGAAGCGGAGTAGTGCGGGTGGGCGTTCCGGTCATTCGGTTCGCCGTGCGTTGCCCAGCGCGTATGGCCGATTCCAATAGTACTGTGGAGGTCTTTCCCTTTAAGCGATTCCTCAAGGTCAGATACCTTACCCTTCTTCTTGTACACATTGAGGCCACCATTCAGCAGCGCGATGCCAGCGCTGTCATATCCACGATACTCAAGGCGTTTCAGACCCTTGAGTACAACATCCTTAGCCTGA
>CBKWFZ010000290.1:0-5536 GCA_966673785.1 uncultured bacterium | reverse complement strand
AAACAAACTCATCGTCCGTTCCGGCCCAATCGTACAGAATGACAACACCATTTCATTCGCCTTTTTCATGATCGGCGGAAGTTTTTCGAATTCTTCAGCGGAAAAGTTACTCAGTACAAAATCGGCCTGCTGCCCTTTGCTGAACTCACTGCCGATGCCGAAGCGCAGACGTGAATAGTTTTGTCCGCCGAGTACTTCTTCGATGCTGTTGAGTCCGTTGTGGCCGGCGCTGCTGCCTTTGGTGCGCATGCGCAGACTGCCAAACGGAAGCGCGATGTCGTCGAGTATGACCAACAGGTTTTCCCGCGGTATGGCAAGTTGCTGCAGCCAATATGAAACAGCTTTACCGCTGAGGTTCATGTAGGTAGTGGGTTTGATGAGGTGCAGTGTCTTGCCCTTGTATTTTATCTCAGCGCGCTCCGCATGCCGTTCCAGCGTGAACGCGGCCTTGTGTTCGTCGGCAAGCTGGTCAAGCGTCAGAAACCCGATGTTGTGTCGGGTGAGTTCGTATTTCGGACCGGGATTGCCGAGACCGGCGATCAGAAATTTCATGCGTGTATCGTTAGCGGTATGTATTTGGTTACGCGAAGTTTAAAAAAAAAGTCCTGCTTTGCGACAGGACTTTCTTCACAGTTACGCGTAAACCTATTTCTTTCCTTCGTCCTTCTTGGCGGGAGCGGCGGCCTTGGCATCGGCGGCAGCTTCAGCCGGCGCTGCGGCAGCTTCTTCAGCGGCCATCTTCGCTGCGCGCGGTACTTCTACCACTGCAATGGAAGCTTGTTTAGGGTCGAGGAATTCGAGTCCTGAGACTTTGACATCGGATACTTTAACTGCGTGATGGAAGTCAAGCTCGCTTACGTCGACGTCGATATGATCAGGCATGTCTTTCGGGAAGGAGTAAACCTTCAGCGATGACCGCTTGCGCACCAGGGTGCCACCTTTGGTGACGCCGGGAGCCTGACCGGTCAGACGGATCGGAATGTTCATTTTGATCTTGCGATCTTCAGCAATACGCAGGAAATCCGCGTGCAGGATAACTTCACTTACGGGGTGAAACTGTACTTCCTGAAGGATCGCCTGGTATTCGTCACCCTCAATGTTCAGGTGAACGAAGTGCGCTTCGTTGGTATAGACCAGCTCGCGGAACAGGATCATCGGGGAGTAGAAGTGAATTTGTTCATCACCTCCGTACAGTACACAGGGAACAAGACCTTCATCCCGAAGTTTCTGAGAATGAGCCTTGCCGAGATTTGCTCTTTTATACCCTATAATCTCAACAGTTTTCATGGTTTTGATTGTTTATTTAATTGTTTATGTAATTACAGTTTAATGAACAGCGAGCTGATCGATTCGTTGTCGTGTATCTTGCGGATCGCCTTCGCGAACAGCGTCGACACGGTAAGCACCTTGATCTTGCCGCTTTCTTTCTTGAGCGGTATCGTATCCGTTACCACCAGTTCCTCGAGCACCGAGTTTTCGATGTTCTCATAAGCCTTGCCCGAAAGCACCGCATGTGTACAAACGGCGCGAACGGACTTGGCGCCTTTTTCTTTCAGCAATGCTGCCGCTTTGCAAATGGTGCCCGCGGTATCGACGAGGTCATCGACAAGGATGACGTCCATGCCTTCCACTTCACCGATGAGGCGCATCGATTCCACCTTGTTCGCTTCCTTCCGGTATTTATCGCAGACGGCGAGGTCAGCGTGGAAGAACTTGGCGAATGCGCGTGCGCGCTTGATGCCGCCCACGTCAGGTGACGCGAACATGATGTCGGTCAGCCCGAGTGATTTCAGGTACGGAACGAAAATATACGACCCGTCCATGTGGTCCACCGGAATATCGAAGAAGCCCTGGATCTGATCGGCATGCAGGTCGCATGTCATGATGCGACTGGCACCGGCGGCGGAGATGAGGTTAGCGTGAAGCTTCGCGGCTATGGCCACGCGGGGTCTGTCTTTCCGGTCCTGCCTGGCGTATCCGAAGTATGGAATCACAACGTTGACGCTGGAAGCACTTGCCCTTCGTGCGGCGTCGCACATCAGCAGCAGCTCCATCAGGTTATCGGAAGGGGGGAAGGTAGACTGGATCAGAAATACTTCATGGCCACGGACGGACTCCTGAATGTAGGGCGACATTTCACCGTCGCTGAACTGCTGGTAGTTCACTTCGCCTAACGGTTCGCCATACGCGTTGGCAATTTTTTCCGCCAGGTAGGTAGTCGCTCGTCCGCTGAAAATTTTTACAGCCATGCTTGTCAAGTTAGTTGTCAACGGCTTGCGGGCGGCGGGTCGGCTCCCGTTAACCGATAACTAAAAATCCCCCCGACCTCTCGGGAGGATTTCGTTGTCCGACCAGGGCTCGAACCTGGACTTTCCTGAATCAAAATCAGGCGTGTTGCCAGTTACACCATCGGACAATCACGCCAAAACGGGCAAATTCCGCTAGGACGCCTCATTTTGGGATTGCAAATGTAGGATAAGTTTTGGAGAATTCTAATGCCCGCAGGGAATTTTAGAGATCATTTTCCTGGGAAATTGTGGTTGTTCCGTCAATAAAGCCCTCGGCCCAGAACCGGTATTTATCCAATATTGAGATCACCGCGTTTCGCAGGTGGCGACTGTTCTGGAAATCGATCGAACCATATTGCGTCGTTGCATACCCCTGCCAGATGGAACGGTTCTGGCGACGGTCGTAAAACTGAATGAGCAACGTGCCGGTCCGGAGATAAAACTTCTGCTGATCATAATCGAGATCTTCCTTGCCGGTGCGAACCCATTCCTCGATCGCTGGTTGATTGTAACCGTTGAACTTCAGGCTGTCATTGAACATCTTGAACCCGATGATCAGATGTGGTTTGTTGCTCACCTGACGATACCCCAGAAATTTCATACGTGCGATGACTGACTTCTCAATGATATCGTTGGTCATTGTCGAATCTGCTGGACCCGCAGGGCGCATGATATCAAAAGTGCGATACTTTTTGAAATTGCCTCTGTAACTGTAATCGTACTCTACCGGAAGCTCCTTGTACCCAAGGCACGACGCGAACAAAACACCAAGCAACAAGATTGGAAGCAATTTTTTCATATCTCCGAAGGTTTACCGATGCTGAATATAGGGAAAACTTCTGATCGGAGAACAGCTTATCCGGCGTTTTGTTTTAACGGTTTTGTTCAACCCATGTCCGGGCATTCGTAAAAGCCTCGATCCACGGGGAGATTTCGTCCTTTTTACGATTTTCCGGATAGTATGGCCAGTTCCAGGGAAACAGCGACCGCTCAATGTGCGGCATGATGGCGAGATGGCGTCCGTCTTTCGAGCACAGCGCGGCAACCGAATAATCCGATCCCGCAGGAGTACCGGGATACTCCTCATAACTATAGTGCGCCGCTACCCGGTACAACGAGGCGTCTGACGGAAGTACAAACCTGCCCTCACCGTGCGCGACCCACACGCCGAGACGCGATCCCGACAATGATTTGAACATCACCGAGTCGTTTTCAGGTATTGTGACGTTCAGGAACGCTGATTCGAACTTTCCGGAAGCATTGTGATGCATCCGTGGATGATCTTTCCAGTCCGGATAAAGCAAGCCAAGCTCCATAACCAGCTGGCAGCCGTTACATACGCCAAGACTGAGTGTATCCTTTCTCGCGTAGAATCGCTCGAGCGTTTGTCGTGCGCGTTCATTATACAGGAATGCACCGGCCCATCCTTTCGCAGAACCGAGTACATCGGAATTCGAAAATCCTCCTACGAAAACGACGAGGTTGACATCGGCAAGATCCTCGCGGCCGGAGACAAGATCGGTCATGTGAACGTCCTTGACATCAAAACCGGCGAGGTAAAGGGTGTAGGCCATTTCGCGATCGCCGTTTACGCCTTTCTCGCGGATGATGGCGGCGCGTACACCGGTCTCGTTGCGGCGCTGCGGCGTAATACCAAAGCTTGAAAATGTCCCCTGGAATGTTTCCGGGAAACGATAATGCAGCACCTGATTGTCGTAATTGCGATAGCGCATCTCGGCGTTTACCGGATTGCGTTGTTTCTTGTCCAGCAGGTAGGAGGTACGGTACCAATCGTTCCGGAGCTCGTCTACGTTGAGATCAAGATGCTGACTTCCGTGGCGGATGGTGAGTTTGCGCTCACCGGATACAAATCCGATAATCTGGTACTGGATCTTGTGTTCCTCAAGGATGGCAAGAGCCGATTCATCTTTAAGTTGAATGACCACACCGGGATTTTCAGCGAACAGTACTTTTACGAGATCGGTGTCAAGTGTTTGTAAATTGAGGGTCAGCCCGACATGCGGAACAGCAAAGCACATTTCGAGCAATGTGGTAATCAATCCTCCCGAGGCGATATCGTGGCCGGCGGAAATTTTTTCTTCCGCTATCAACCGCTGAATGGCATCGAATGCACGCATGAAATACGCCGAGTCTGTTACGGATGGCACATCGTCGCCGAGCTGATTGATGATCTGGGCGAAACTGCTTCCGCCAAGCTTTCGGGCGTCGCGGCTGAAGTCGATGTACACGAGCTTTGAGCCTTCGTCCGGAGACAATACCGGCGTCACGGTTCGCGTGATGTCAGCTACTTCACCTACCGCAGAGATGATCACCGTACCCGGCGCGTACACGACCTCGCCGTCAGGATACTTCTGGGTCATCGACAGCGAATCTTTACCGGTTGGTATGTTGATCCCAAGGCTGATGGCGAAATCGCTTACGGCCTCCACAGCGCTGTAGAGTCGCGCGTCCTCGCCGCGGTTCTTTGCATGCCACATCCATTTCGCGCTAAGCGATATTCCTTTCAGACCGTGGGTTAATGAAGCCCATACGATGTTGGTAAGCGCTTCCGCGATCGCGAGTCTGCTTCCGGCAGCCGGATCGATAAGCGCCGCACCCGGTGCGTGGCCGATTGCAGTGGCTACTCCCTTCAGCGACGCGTAATCAAGCGCCATCACCCCAAGATTGTTGAGTGGTAATTGTATTGGTCCGCAGGTTTGTTGTGTTGCAACCTTTCCCGTAACAGACCTGTCGACTTTGTTCGTCAGCCAGTCTTTGCAGGCAACGGCCTCCAGTTGAAGCAGCTGCGAAATGTAATCACGTATATCAGCAGCATCATAAACCAACGATTGGAATCCGCCGGACTGCGTTGTGTCCGAGAGTATCGTCTTTGGCGAGGATCCGAAAAGGTGATGCAGCGCAAAATGGACGGGCTTTTTTTCCTGACCTTCTTTCTCAAACGTGAGTTGCTTGTCGCCTGTAGCCTCACCGATAACATAGAAGGGCGCGCGTTCGCGTTCGGCGACTTTCCGGAGTATGTCGACGTCTTCCTTCCGGATCGCAAGACCCATGCGCTCCTGTGATTCATTACTGATGATTTCCTTATCGGAAAGCGTCGGATCGCCAACGGGGAGCTTGTCAATGTGAATGACTCCGCCGGTTTCTTCAAGGAGTTCCGACAGACAGTTGAGGTGTCCGCCCGCACCGTGATCGTGGGCACCGCCGACCCCGAGGACCAGCGGCTCTCC
>CBKWFZ010000289.1:0-5546 GCA_966673785.1 uncultured bacterium | reverse complement strand
GCAACGAGCTGGACACCGACGTTGGCACTTCTGCTGATGATATGCGCGTCGAAGGGAGCACGGAGTGTTGTTCGTTGCAAGTCCAGTCTTGCCTGATCGACTGCCGCCTCCGCCGCGGCCACGCTTGCCTTTGCCGATTCCAGTTGTGGTTCACGCAACACGAGCGCATTGTTTTCATCGCTCATTTCCTGGCCGATCAGTTCGAAATCCTTTTGTGCAACCGACTGACGTCCCATCTCGATGCTCAGATTCGACTTTGCCTGTTCAAGCTCGCTGCGCCTGAGCTGAAGCGTATTTCTGTAGTCCGACGGCTCAATCTGAAGGAGCACCTCCCCTTTTTTAACAACTGACCCCGGAACAAAGCTATCCGATATCGATACGACCCGACCTGCTACCTGGGGACTGAGCGTAATATCTTTCGCCGCCTGGACGATGCCCGTAGCCTCTACGGTAGGCGCAAATGTTTCACGCTTTACTTCGACGACTTCCACCAGCATGGCTGTCTTTTTTGTCGCCGTTTCCCGTTGTGCCTCCGGCTCTGTCATGAACACGACGGCCGTAATCGTGGCGGCGACGAGAAGGATACTTATGCTGATGATTATTGTCTTTGTTCTGGACATCCTGATAAGGCTTTTGTTTTTGAGGAATGCTTTTTGGTTTACCGATATTTCTGTCTGGTCTATTCCGCGTGTCTTGTCTCAAACCCACCTGCGAGAGCCCGATAGAGTGCTATGCGCGTCTAAACAAGAGCGAGATTCAGCTGAACGAGCTCCCTGCGAAGCTGTTGTTGTTGCGTGAGCGTCGTGAGAACATCGATATACGCAGCAAACCCATGGAGGTATTCAATCCGAAGTTGTCCAAGGCTTTGGGTCGCGAGCCTCAACTGATCTTGCAGCACCTCGGTCTGCTCACGGAGTTTAACTTCGCGGATAAGGTTGTCTTCGACTTCACGGAAAGCGATCAAAACGGTTTGCCCGTATTGAGCCGTCAATTGCTGCCGGACGGCTTCGGCCCTGTTTACTTCCTCCTTTAACCGGCGTCCATAAAATACCGGCGCCAGCAAACCAGCTGCGAAAGATCCCGCCTGCGATTCGAGCAGTCCGTCGAGCGAATTTGATCTTACCGCAGTAGTAACTGAAATGTTAAGACGGGGATACTTATTACTGATAGCCGCGGCCAGTTCGCGATCAGACGCCTGCAGCCGGTAAAAAGCGCTCAATACGTCAGGTCTGCGATTGATCAGCTCAAGGGGAACGCCGGTATCCGGCAGCGGTGGCAGCGGTTGCAACGTGTCGGCTACGTTTACGCGTATGCTGAATTCGTTGCCCGGTGTATTCCCCAGAAGCAACGCCAGCTGATTTTTTAGAAGGCTCTCCTGGAGTTCGAGTTCAATCTTCTGTTCACGGGTGTTTTGAATCAGTTGCTCCTGACGCAAAATGTCCACACCCCGGACCAGGCCGCCGGCAAAACGGGCGCGGATGAGCGTCAGAACCTGTTCATTTGTTTCGATCTGCTCCTGCAATAACCGAAGCTGAACGGCTGTTGCTTTCAGGCGGAAGTATGTCAGTGCGATCTCTCCCGAGAGCGAAATCGCTGCCGTTCGCAAATCATATGTACTGGCCCGAAAGCGATATTGGTCCGCGTGCAGGCTGTAACGAATGCGGCCCCAGAGGTCAACTTCGTAATTGGCGCGCAGTGAAACTTGCGTGTTCTCTCCCCCGACAAAGTCCGGCTCAGGCACACTGAATCCACTTTGGATTTGCGCTGATATCTGCGGCCACCGTGCCGATCCTGTTATGCCGGCGACGGCAGCGGCCTCTTCGAGCTGATACCAGACTTCCTTCAACGGAAGATTTAGCCGCAACGCTGAATCCACAAGTTCATTGAGTTCAGGATCCTCAAATGATAACCACCACCTGTCCGGAACTTCGGCTTCGCCCGATAATGAGAACGCGTCAACGACGTCGTACGGGAGGTCGACGTTAGCGACTTTGGGTGTGCACGCCGAAAGAATCACCACCCACCATACGCAACGCACGGCTGCGCCTGGGAGCTTTGCCAGATAAGTTTTTCGGAAGAAGGATTTTGTTATATCGTGTTGCAATTTCCCCGGAGATGATGAAGACTATGTCTTGACGCCTGCACAATCATACAGGCGCCGGACAAGGAGAAGTGTAAACAATACGGTGCCAGCAGGTATTGACGATAGCGTTCGTGGTCCGCATCAGCGTCGTCTCACGAGTCACGCTGATGGGAGTAGGTAAACTGATGAGAGACTTCTGTCAGGAGAGCAAGAATCCAACGCGCACCCCTTGCCCCCTAAAAGGGGAACAGCCGCATAAAAGGTTTGACTGCCACCCTGGTGTGTTTCGGTAAGTGGTGTGCGATGTTGATGCGCGGACCGCGCGATGTGTATGTTAAACGATTGCACTTGTGCTACGCATCGTCAGCGTCCTCTTACGAGTGACGCAGATGGGGTGGCCAGCTGGGCCTTCACTCTCATACCGACACTGACACTGATTCCGGTGGACGCTGAGGTTTCGGACGTGTGCGTGCTTTCGTAAAGGTGTCGCGGTGGTGGGTGCCGGTCCGCGCAAGGTGTAAGATAACTGATGATGCTTGTGTTCCGCGTTATCAGCGCCTTCTGACGCGTGACGTGATGGGGTGGCACGGAAGGCTCCGATGGTAACAGCAAGAATCCAGCGCGCACCCCTTGCCAATAAAAGGGGAACAGCCGCACAGAGGTTGACTGCCGCCCTGGTGTGTTATGGAAATAGCGCACTTCTTCAGTTACCGGAGTCTTCGCAGATGTTTTCTGCGTCGGATTACCCGCGCCGGATTTTCCGGGGCGTTTCACGTGCTCAGGAACTTAGGTTGACAAGAATGACGGTGCACAATTTACTTTATTCCTCGGTCAACGGCTTCACAAAATTCATCAACTCCCGGTCGTGGTGATTGACTATCCTGCATTCCGCATCAAAATACATCGTTGCACCGTCTGCCATTGAATACGGTTTCCATGGTGGTAACTTGCCTTCAACGTTAGGGTTACCTGTTTTGGCAAAATTCAGCCACGCTGAACTCATTTTGTCTGCCAGCGTATAGGCTCCTTCGGAAGTACCCGTCCAATCCGGTTTTAAGTCAACATTGCTGAACGCCAGAGGAATATCCAGCCCGTGAAATGAGCCTCGGGAAGCGCTGTCAACCGGACTCTTCCACGCCAGGAAATAGGTGTACAATGGAGCGCTTGCCTGATTTACCCTGGCATCAGAAGCCCGGATGGTAAGGGGTCTGAAGATCGTATCAAGTGAGACCAGATCCTGCGGCGTGAATTCAGGATATGTGCTGGCGTACAACGCGATAAATTGTTCAGTTCTGTCCCCGTAAATTTTTGCGAGCCTCTCTCCTGCCTGTTCTTTCGTAAGCGTTTTTTCGCCATAGGAAGTGCGTATCAGCTCATTCAAAGTGGTTCCAATCATCAGCGGTATATCATCTGAAATAGCTGCAAACCCGGGGCTGAAGGGTTGCTGAAGCAGGACATCGCCGTCGGCCGAAGGAGCAAAACCAAACATTTTCGGAGATCCCGGTTGTCTCGGTCCCGATATTTCGAGGATGGCTTCATTTCCAGCTTCGACCAGTCTTTGGTATGCGATCGTATCAAGCTTTTCAACGTCGCCGGCAGTGAGTCCCAGTTTCTCCAGTACCTTCAAACCGAGTCCCTGTGACTTCTCTTTCGTCATCACGTTCCGCAGCGTTCCGCTTTGAATGATCGCTTTGTGAAACAATCCCTTTGCCGATGGCATGCACATGAGCGTTCCGACTTTTCCTCCACCGCCAGACTCGCCAAAAATGGTCACGTTAGAAGCATCGCCCCCAAAATTTTCAATATTGCTTTTGATCCACTCCAGGGCTTTCACAATGTCTAACATACCCACGTTAGCGGACCGGCCGTATTTTGGATTCGCACCAGACAAGTCAAGAAAGCCGAGTATATTCAACCGGTGATTCACGGATACGACAACGACATCGCCTTTCTTCGCCAACGCTTTACCATCGGTCATGGGATCACTGCTGCTGCCGACATGAAAACCACCTCCATGCAACCAAAGCATTACCGGTCGTTTTTTTTCGTCAGCCACTCCTGGTGTCCATACATTCACACTAAACAGTTCCTTTTCATTCATTAACGAATCTGCAATCCAGCTTACGATCTGTTTTGCGACAGGACCGTAAGTTTTGCATTCCCGTACTCCATTCCAGGAGTCAGGGTCCTGAGGAGGCATGAATCTTTCTGCCTTGGCATATGGGATTCCTTTGAAAACAGCGATACCGTCTTCATCGCTTCCTGAAACGCTTCCGTAAGTTGTTTTAACCACCGGGCCGCGCTGCTCGTCACCGCTTGAATTGCATGCGGACAAGAATAGTGCGATTGCAGCAGCGAAAGGGAAAACGGAATTGAAAAAAGATCTCATCGGCGAAACGAGTTGCATTTTGTTAAGGTGTACGGGAACGGAGCATGTGATTTATTCTCACGTTATCAGACTACTTGATATTTTTTCTGTCGACTTTCCAGTTCGGATTTTTCGAAAGTCCGCTGACATCTCCGGTAAACATTTTCGCGGCTTCCTTGTCCTTTTTCAGTTGCCACTGAAACCAGGCCGTAGCCACTTTGGAAAATTCTCCGCCGTGAGGCTGTCCATAAGTTCCCCCATGGCCGACATCCATGTTCGCAACGAAAACAGGAACGTGATTAATGCGGTTGAAATCATCCATCCCATTTTTATAGGCGATATCTTTTTCGCCGCCGAGCAGATAAAGTGTGGGAGTATGAAGCTTGCTTAGTTGGTCTTTGGTAAGGGCCGGCATACCAGGCATTCCGGCACCAGGATTCGGCAGGATGCCACTGTTGCAAATGACTGCAGTCGTAACGCGTGGATCGGGAGCGATCTCAAGCGCCTGGAGTCCGCCACACGACATACCACTTACGGCAATGGATTTCGTATCCAGCTTCCTGAAATACGGACTGTCCTTATCATTGTTCCGGGCAATGGCCCAGTTGATGGCATCGGTCAGTTGAGACGACGTGGATCGCTCGCGTGACCGCTCACCTTCCTGTGGCATCGGACCAATTGCAATCACGAGAAAACCGTAAGAGGCAACCTCAGACAGGAAGTTGACGTGTTCCCACGGCGAATTGGCGCATGCACCGTTGCCCCAGACGATGATCGGAAGTTTGTTGTTTTTCGTTGCAACATTTAAGTCCGATGGTCTGAAAATGGTATGCGTACTAAGCGAGCTTTCAGAGACCATAATGGCTTTGAACGGTCCCGTTCCACCATCCTCTATAATTCTGGATGTGGGTTTTGAATCCGATGTGGTGTCCTGGGCAAATGCAGGATTCGTCTGCCAGAATCCAATGCCTATCCATAGAGCAAATAGCGTGAAGGTTCTTTTCATTTGAATCAGTTCGTTGTGCTACATTGATGAAGTATGCTTTCAGTGTGCTTTGAAATTCCATTTAGAGTTGTCGCTGCTCATATCGAATG
>CBKWFZ010000288.1:0-5558 GCA_966673785.1 uncultured bacterium | reverse complement strand
AAAACCGGCCCCAGCCAAAACTTGCGTTCTAATGTTGAAAGGGAATTGTAGAACAAGCTCACCAACCAAGTTGTCGCCTCATGAGCAGATCCTTCTCGCTATCCCGGATCGGCGAGGTCTTCCAGAAGGTGGTATCCAGCGGGAGGGCGATCTTTTTCAGGCTGGTGTCTTTTTGCAGTGCAACGCCAGGGATACTGTCGGGCTGGTCGTGCGGGTAGAGACGGGTGACGACAAATTGCTGGAATATTTCAAATTCGAGGAGTTCGGTTTTTTGGGCGATGTCTTTGTAGATGTTGTGGAAGTACATCCGGTAGTTGTCGGGAAAATAGCGTCCGTCCACTTCGCGGTAGTTGATCTGCAGGGTCTTGGCCTGTACGTGTGATTCCACCATCGGATTGTCGTCCACACGCCAGCGCCGGGGACCGTTCGTATTACAATCGTAATTTTCTTCGGTCCGGATGATCGCGTAGTTATCGGATCGCACATAGACGGTTCCGGGCCAGAACCAGTTTTTCTTATGGACTTCGAGCACGTAAACGGGAACGCCGTCAATGTGCGTATCCGCCTTCCGGGTCACCTTCAGATTTCGCACGGTACGAACGTACTTGACAAAATTCTGATTCAGGAACTCGAGCATAAGGTTCTTCTTGTCCCAGAACGGCGCAACGGGATGGGTATACTTCTCGGCAAGCCGAAGCTGCTGCAGGTGTATCTTCTGGGCTTCAGTCTTGTGATAACCCACTTCGGATACGCGCGCGAAAGCCTCCACCAGGGATACGTTCCTGCCATCCGCACGCTGGATCTCGCGGTAGTAGCCGTCGAACTGGAACGGCGTCACGGGATAATTCCGGCTCTTGTAGCGGTAGGCGCGTTTCAGGATTTCCTTTGCCGAAAGGTCCTGCACAACCACCTCGCGCAGCATGGTCGGACTTACTTTTAACGTGATGATCTCGCCGGACTGAAGGGCGGCGATTGCGACCTCTTTCATTTCATAGCCCAGCATGAAAAACTGTATGCGCATGGCGCGGTACCGGGGATCCAGATGCAGTACGAACTTGCCTTCCTCATTGGCCATCGTTCCAATGGTCGTATTTGCCACGAGCAGCGAAACGTAGGGCAGCGGTTCGCGCGTTTTTTCATCCACGATCTGGCCGCTGAGCGAAAGCGCGTCCTGCGCAAACGATCCGGCGAAAGCTGTAAGCAGCAGGAGTCCGGCGATAACGGTCTTTTTCATTCGTAAGCAGTATAGTCAACGGTCATCAGGAAATTTTCTTCGTCCGCCTCGATGTCGTCTACGAAAACATGCTTCACCGTCACCGACTGCCAGCTGCCGGTGGGGTGAATCCATTCAAATGAGTCGTCGTCCTTCATGATTCGCACCGGCATGCTGAATTCGGCTACGTCGGCTGACCATTTGAATCGCACCGTCACATGGTCGCCGCGCTGCCTGAGATCGAGATGCAGTACCGGAAGCTCAGTATGGTACAGGTACTGCCGGAAAAACGAGGTGTAATCCGCACCGAGGTAGCGGTTCACAAAGGCAACGAGCTCCGGCGTATTGAGTGTCGTATACCGGAACTCGTCCTGGATCGCGCGCAGCAGATTGGTCCACTTCCGGTCATCATTGATGATGCTCCTCAGTGTTTGCAGTACGAGCGCGCCTTTGCTGTACATATCCGCGATATCGTAATGGATGTGGTTAACGTCGTACACGCCTATGATGGGTTCCTCGCCGCGCATGGCGTTCAGCTCGTCGGCGAGCACATCGCCGCGATACTCCGCTCCGTACTCGTCCTCGAGCATGATCAGCTCGGCGTAGGTGGCGAAAGCTTCGTGAATCCACAGGTCAGCCATGTCGCGTACGCTCATGGCATTGCCCCACCACTCATGCGCGGATTCATGCCACATGAGTCGTTGCACCTGTAGCGAGGGGTTGGTCAGCTTTCCAATGCACACGCCACTCTGATGCTCCATCGGATAAATGCTTTCCACCAGCGCAAAGCCGTCGCGCGGGAAAGGGTACGGTCCGAAATGCTTTTCAAATGTACGCAGCATCTGGGGCGTGCCGTTAAAGACGGAGTCTGCCAGGCGCTCGTGTCCTTCCAGGAAGTAATAACTGAGCGCAATGGTGTCGGTTCCGATATAGGTATCTGTACGATGGGTGTACTTGCCGATATTATACGTCACGTTGTAATTGTTGATCGGATAGTTAACGCTCCATTCATAACGCGTCCTGCCGTTATCCATGCGCGTCCTGCGCGTAAGTGTACCGTTGGAGATTTCGGTGTAGCCGTCCGGGACGGTCACCCGGATCTTCATGCTGTCGGGCTCATCGGAAAGGTGATCCTTATTCGGCCACCACAAACTTGCGCCGGAGCCCTGGCAAACCATCTGTGCCCATACATTGCCAACAGAGTCGCGTTCCCAGAGCGCGCCGCCGTCCATCGGTATTGAAAAGTCGGGCTCCTTGGGAACGCCGTGATAGAAGATCTTTATGGCGTTTTCGGTTCCGCGTTCAAGCCGTTCAGGGAACGTAATGAACACGGCGTCATGCTCCCGCTTATAGGGAAGAACAACATTTCCGAATTCAATCCTTTCGATTTCCATGTTGCGATAAAGGTCGATCTGCGCCTCCTGAAACGGCTCCACTACCCGGAATCGTACAACGTTATTCCCCTGGATGTAGTGTTTATGAATGTCGATGTCCACGTCGAGGTGGTAGAAGGTGACGTCGTAACAACTGCGCAACGGACTGAGCATGCCGCGCAGGGTATCCGCACGCGTGAAGCCATGCTTGCGGTTGGAGTACCGCTTTTCGCCTGAGGCGTCGTATGGCGAACTGCTTACCGTATCCGCGACAGCTGTCGTGTCGCTGCCCTTGATGAAATTGTAGTCACCCCAGAATTCATCCCTGAAATCACTGCCGATCATGGTAGCCAGCGGTGCTTCAGACGCGCCGATGTCGCCGTCGGTGATCGGTTTCGGGTCGTGATCGATATCCGTAACGATGAAGTTCATATCGTGCGTCCACAGCTGGTCCTGCCAGCCACGGCGTTTGCTGTCGACATGGATTTCCCAGTGGCGGTTGAGCCGGTTGAGATACCACTTGCCCTGTTGTTGCTTGTACTCGAACGTGTATTGAAACCTGTGGTAATCCAATGTGGCGTGAACCACTTTGCTCATGATCGCATAGCCGAGACGTTTGTCTTTCCGGCTTACGCGCTTTGTTCCCTGTTCCGTGAGTTCAAACGTGTACCGCACAATGGCATACGTTTCCTCGTCGATAAAGACGCGCATGCGCAACAAGGCTTTCCGGTGTTTGCCGGGTGAGTCGATATCGATCACGAGCAGTCGTGTGTCGCCGTCAACGATCGTCTCCGTGTAGTCGTACTGATAATACCGAAAATTGGCTGGATTGAACGGACTGTACTTTCTATTGCGGTATTTGATCAGGTCCTCGGCCAGGCCGGCGCGCAACCCGTTGGACGTGCCCCTGAGCCAATAGTACAATTGCGGATCGGCGCTGTAATCAAGATCTTTCCTGCGTCCTTTTACCACGCGGATCTGGTCATTAGGGTTCCGTTCTGCCTCGAATGGCCGGTAAACATCGGCGACGGCTTCAATGAACGCGAGCTCTGCATCTCCCAGCCACACGTTTTCCTGGTAGAAAGCCCGGTAGCCCACCGTTGTGGTGTCGTAATTCTGCGGGATCCGCGCCAACGCCTCTTTCAAGATCTGCAGCCCGGACGTTGACGTGATCGTAAGTTCGGGTAGTTCCACGACGGCCTCGTCCAGGTAATAGACTGCGTTTTGCCGTATGTCTTTGAGCGGGATCCTCGCGGTGGAAAAACCAATGCTCGAAATCAACAGGGTATCCGCCGGCAGCCACGCTCCTTTTAAGATGAAGGCGCCCCGTTCGTTAGCAGCGGTGCCGGTTCCGGTACGCTTGATGGCGATGTTCGCAAAGGGAACCGGAGCGCCGCCGGATCGTGCAAGTACCACGCCTTCCAGCACGAAAGGCGTTGCCTGCGCGCGTGTGGTCGTAATCGCAAGCATGGAAAGAATAACCGCCAACACTAGTCGCATAGTTTTTTTGACGCGAATAACGCGCCGAAACCGTGCGCAATCTTCTCAAATCCGGATTTGAGAAAGGATTTTACGTGTGTTTACGCGGATTGCCGGTCCGGTTGCGCGACGTACTGCCCGGGCGTTACGCCCATCATGTTTTTGAAAACACGTTGAAAGGTAGCCTGCGAGTTGAATCCGCATTCAAGCGCAATAGCCGAAAGCGTGAACCTGCTGGTGGCGACGGGATCGCCAAGCATGCGGCACACCTCCTCAATACGGTAGCGATTCACGAAGTCGCTGAAGCTTACCTGGTGGTGCTGGTTCAATACATTTGAAATGACTTTCGCGGGCACGCCGGTCTGCGCGCTCAGCTTGCTGAGATTGAGTTTCGGGTCGAGGTAAAGCTTCTGCTCCGCCATCGCCTGGGTCAGCCTCGCGAACCAGGCATTTGCCTCGTCGGCGGAAATTGAAAGCGCGGTCACGGCATCTTCTTTCTCCGATCGCATTTCCCGCATTTTATGGTACCCGTTCAGGACCAGCCAGTACGCGAAGGCGACGAGTAGCAGTTCGACCGGGTAGTAGTTGGGATCATCCCAGGGGAAGAACAACGGCGAAGCCAGCGTGACCGCCCATGCCACGGCGACGACGACGCACCACGCCAGCAGGGAACGAATCCACCGTTCCGCAACCGTTGGCCTGGCGGTTAAGAAGAACGCGCGCCATGACAACCCGGATGCCTGCAGGCTGAATCGAATGGAAGCGGCGACGTAGACGAGGAAGAGCAGCATACTAAACGGTTCCGCGCTGGTCCAGGTGAAACTGATCCAGTCAAGCACCACGGCCTCGTTCATGATAATACCTTGCAGGAAGAGGATGTGAACAACAACGGCGAAAAGCCGGGTAGCCAGCTGAAACAGGAACGGGATCAGGTGGAGAAATACGCGACCACGGGGGATCTTTTCTTTCGGTCGCAGCATGCACCGGGTGTGCAGATACAACGCAGGACCTATCGCAAAAATGAGGATATAGGAGAGGATGTCGAACGTGATGCTGTTAAGTCCCGCGCTCCAGTTGAAGGTTTCGAATCCGTTGTACGCGATAATGAATACGAATGCCGCCAGAAATCCGGAGCCCACCCGTCGCTGGAACAAAAGGATAATGCTGAAGACGAGCGCCTGAAGTGCGCCGAAGAGGATCAGCAGGTTTATCCATGAATACGTCACTCGGATTCGTGGGATTTAAAGGATGAACAGGATTAAAAACGACCGGGATTCGCGGGATTAAAGGATCAACAGGACTAAAAATACAAACTTTCCGTCATTCTGACGGAGACAAGACGTTTCGTTTACGGCTGCGAGTTGGAAGCGCGATACCTTTTGACTTTCCGACGCGTGCAGAGAGAATCTACGGATTTCCGTAAGCCAAAAGGACTTTTTTGAGCAAGCTCTTGAAAAAGGCGGATTCGATCGCTTACCGATTTCGTCATGGGT
>CBKWFZ010000287.1:0-5592 GCA_966673785.1 uncultured bacterium | reverse complement strand
GCGTACCACCTGTGGGTAAAATTTTCCCTCCACGTTTACCAGTGTGGCCTGACTTTTCATTATCATTTCAATATCCTTGTAGGCCATCGGCGCTTCTTCAACGCTTCCGCCGATAAGCATTATGTTCTCCTTTTGCAGAAGTTTCTTCAGGGTGCTCATTGTCACCGAGTTCTTCGCCTTGAGCCGCGACATCCTGCGGCCCGCGCCATGTGCGGCGGAATTCAGTGATGCCTCGTTACCAAGTCCGCTAACCACGTACCCGGGAGTAGTCATGCTGCCCGGAATAATTCCCGTTACTCCCTGCGCGGCAGGTGTGGCGCCTTTGCGGTGAATGACATATTCGAGGCCATCCGAAAACTTCTCCTTCCAGGCAAAATTGTGGTGATTCTCTACTGTCGTCATCACCCGGGCGCCGAATGCATCAGCCATGTTGCGATGAATTACCTCATGGCAGGCCTTTGCATAGGCGCCGGCCAGATTCATGGAAAGCCAGTACTCATGTCCAGCCTCATCACCGAGGTCGAGCCACGCGAGGTGCTTTGACTCACGTGGAAGCCTGCACCTGCTCATTGCTATCGCCGTATAATGTTGCGCAATGCCTGCTCCCAGGCTTCGCGAACCGGAATGCGACAATATTGCTGTGAAGCTCCCGGCAGCAATCCCGAGCGTATTCTGCTCACCGACTTCAATCATGCCCATTTCGACGAAGTGATTCCCCGCCCCCGAGCTTCCGAGCTGCCTGACCGCGTTACCATGAAGCTTCCTTAATAATGGAGTTTCGCGAAAGGCCGGATCATCCAGGACCTCGTGTTGCTGCTTTACTTCCGGGACGCCGTCATTGCCAAAATGCGTGTGACTCAGAAGCAGCTTCCGGATCTCGTATCTGTGATGACCAAGATAGGTCGACGGCAGATCAAGAATGCTCAGTGCCATCCTGCACCCGATATCCATACCGATGCCGTAGGGAATGACTTCATTCCTCGTAGCAACAACGCCGCCGATAGGCATACCGTAGCCCTGATGAGCATCTGGCATGAGTGCGCCGCGTACGGCGATTGGCAGGCGCATAACCATCTCCATTTGCCTGATCGCATTGCTATCAATATGCTTGCTCCCAAAAACATCAAAATGTTTCGGCTCGTCGTTCAGTTCGTATGCGCTGAACGCGTCAGGCGCCGTTTTCGATATCAGCTTATACGCAAGCAGACTTAATCGATCATCCTTGCGGTATTCGGCAGGTTTGTCAAGTACGTTCTTTATCAACGCCAGCTTATCTTCATTGGGCAAATGTTTAAAGTGTCTGTTCATGATATTCAATGACAGGCTCTTCGATACCGCCGAAGGAAAGCTGATCGCCGACAGGTCTTTAATATTCAGTTTTTGTTTTCCCATAGTTATAGCACCTCAGCCGTGTGTTCACGCTGAGTCTGACACATGAAAAACCAGCATGCCTTGAGAAAGGCATGAAAGCATTCACGGAAAAGCCTGTGCGGGCTTGTTCGTTCTTATGAATTAATTTTTACGAAAAAGATAAAGCAGTATCGGATCTGGTATTTCTGTTTACCAGCGCTGCCTCAGGGTGATATGTGAACTTATTACCAACATAGCTGCCTCCATTTTTGAATTGAACACAGAGGTGAAATGCTGACGCAAAGGTATATCGCCGACGATGAAACTCAAAACAGTCGAAAATAAAATTGAAAAAATTAGAATTATTCTAAACGGAAATTCGATCTGTAATTAAGTCTGACAGGAAAGCTACCGAAACGTAAACGGGTGCCGATCATTATACTTCCTGAGGAAGACATAAAGCCTGATGTCGCGGTTCTTTTTATCTTTTTTGAATTCTCTCAATAAATCAACATCATCCGCAATCAATTGCGCGAACCTTTCATCGGTAGCCTTGTAGAAGTTGCCATCCCGGGTATCAAACAATACCTCAGCGGACCTGCTGTAACCGCCAACCATGCCAGGTACACCCGTATAATATTTCCTGGAGGACAGATTCTTGACAAAGCGAATAAGCGCAAGCGTTCCGAAAAAGTCGATGCGGACAAATGGAAGTTCAGAAACGTCGGGGTTTTCAAACAAGCTTTTCGGCATCACCTCTTTCGACACGTAGACATATCTTCCATCGCTGTATCCCCAGACAGTCCGGCTGTTTACCGATTTGAGCTCTTCGCCATGGACGTATTCGATCTTCCCTTCGCGAAAAACCTGAAGATAAAAATCAGCCTCCGTTGGACTCCTGTCGGTGATTATCAACTCGGGATCGATCGGCGAATTTGTTATAAAATCTGCATACGACAGGTACAACCCCGGACTTGCGATGTAACCATAGTCCGAACCTTGCTCATTATCCTGGCTGAGCGCACTCGCTGCCATAGTAAGCATCGCTATAACAATGTGGAAACGAAATCTCATCGGACACAACGTGCGTGAAAAAAACACGTTGCAATTATACCTAATGTTGAGGAATTCATGACAACGCGAATACGGGATTCTTCAACGACGCCAATCCAGGCCGCATGTGATCGTCACCTTGTCAATTCTTACGGTAGGGGTACAGGCATGGAAAGCCGCGCGCGCAAATCCGGTCGACGCCTTGAAGGAGCAATGACGCCATTCAGATCAGATTGATGGCTTGTTTAGAGCCACGCCCTATGGTTTTTGGAGTGCGTGGAATGGGTCGCGCGTCCATTCTTATCGCGCGTCGGGGCACTGCAATCCCTCGAGGGAAAACGAATCGAAGCTTGCCTGCGCATACGATGCGTTGGCGGATAATCCCTGCGTTGCAAACAATGCGATGTGGGTTGCTTCAATATTAAATGCGCCAGCCGAAACCTCACGAAAAGCAAATACGTCGCCCCCGGACGCGAAAAGAATCCTGAAATTATCATTGTTTCGTTCCACACGAATAGCCGAATGTGCGAGGTTGGCGCGAGCAAGACTGTCAGTACCGGCGGTCAATGTGAACAGCACCACATGTGCGAACTCCTCGGGCTTCGCGTTCCCTGTTCGATGTTGCGATGCAACCCCCTGCAAAATGATCTCAGGCGATTTGTCATAGCCGCCGAAGAAATCATTATAAGCCAACGATACCCGAATGAATTTGCCTTTGAATTCAGGGTCTTCGCCGATCAGCAGCCCCGCCTGTTCCCAATTGCGCGACGGATAGAAATCTGTCAGGTGAATTTCAGTCGTCCAGCACGCACCAGTCACTTTTCTGATAACAAGATTCTGCATTCCCTCAGTTGCACGTTCGCTCCGCCAGTTGTCTCCAGGTATTGTATACAGTGTAAGATGGCCAGGCCGGACACCTCTGTTCGCCCACGTTTCGGTATCAGCGTCGCGCACAGTCCAACCGTTGGCACGAAGCGATGCCTCGGACACGTCGGTGAAATTCTCAGAAACATGATATCCTCCGTTCTCGCGCTGGATCGACACAACAAAAAACCCTGTGGCAAGGGCCAGAATGCCAACCACTGCCGCAATCTGTAAAGCACTTTTACCGGTCAGGCGTTTCTTTTGCTGTTGCGACCCTGCGTCGGCTATATCAGTTTGTAAGCCGTTTCGCTCCAGGTAAGCAAACCAATAAGGATAGTGACTCTCATGAGTCTTCCGGCGGACTTCATCCGTTACCGGCGCCTCCGAAACATACCGCGCCAGCGTATCCAGGGTCGCGATCGATGGATTTGGTTCCCTGCCTTCGCCGAAAGCGAACAAAGAATAATTCCTGATCGACTTTGCTCCAATTACCAGTCCGGTCTGTTCCTCAATACGGGAAGACATAAGCCTGCTTTCCGATTCAGTTAATGGCTGTTCCACAGCCTTGCGAAAGCAACGGGCACATGCATCGCGGAACAATCGGATAAACACCCGGCCAGTTCCCGCGGTCATTTGGTTCTTACTCCCATTCACAACAGAATTCTACAGCATTTCCGGAGGATTTCCAACGGCTTTCCGCAACCCGCCTCCGTTTCCCCGTTCTTTTGACATTCATTAGAAACCATTGTAAACCGATGAAGCAACTTCTTTTTCCCCTGATGTTCCTGCTGGCCCACGCTCTCTGTGCACAAAACATCCAAATGCATTACGACTTCAGGCATTCGATCGACCGACATCACCATCCACGCAACTTCCCGTCTTTCAGTTTCGAATACTTCAAGAACGTGGATACAGTCGGGACCGGCTCCTTCCTGTTCAAAATCCAGGCTGACCTCGGAGGTGAATCGTCTAACGTGAGCCAGGTATTTGCGCAGGTCTCGCAGTCATTGAGATTCTGGAAACCAAAAATATTTCTGTCGCTCAATTTCAGCGGCGGACTTGGAGTCACGTCCTCATCATTCGGTTTCCATCTTGCAAACGCCTATGGGGCTGGCATTTCCTATCCTTTTCAATGGCGGGGTGCGTGGCTCGCCACAAACCTTCAGGTTCGGTACAACGCATTTCAGAAACCAAGCATTGATCCGCAATTCACATTCTATTTCGGCAGAGGCTTCGCCAACTATCGCTTCCTGGTATCCGGTAGTCTTGTGCTCTGGACAGAGAACCGGGACCAGGGCACTTCCGCAACGGAATCACTTTCTGGAAAAAAGTTCGCATTCTTTGGCGATCCACAGGTGTGGGTCAGGGTGAAGGGTAACTTTTCAGCTGGCACCCGCATCAATGTGTTCTACCACATCTTCACGACAAAAAATATCATTCAATTATACCCTACGATCGGAACAAGATACCAGTTCTGACGGCAACCAACACGTTGTCTCGTATCCGGCCCGAAATACTTCAGACACATCTGCATCAACGTTCGCCGAACTTGTAAGCAGGCGCGCGGGGCATTTGGTTTTTCGGATAGTCACTGCGCATCGTATCCGTTCAGAGGAACTCCTCTCTGCAGGAAGCGACATTAATGACTACACGATGGACTGGATTACAAACAATGGAAGCAGCGGCCTGATCATGTTCTGTGGGTACCTTTTGCTGTACGGACTCGAGTACTTCTTCCCCCTTGCCAGAAAGAAGAGCCGGCATTTGCTGACGAACGTCGGGATGACGCTGTTGCTACTTTCGGTTAACGTGATCTTCACGTCAGTAACATTCGGTGTTGCCCGATGGGTCGAGACAAACAACATCGGACTTTTCAATAACGTCTCTATTGCCACGGTCTGGGCAGTGGCGATCAGCATTCTCGTTCTCGACCTCTGGAGCGGTTATGTCGCCCATCTTATCTTCCACAAGTCAGCGTTTCTATGGAAGCTGCATATCATCCATCACTCCGACGATCACGTTGATGTAACTACCACTTTCCGGCAGCACCCGGTGGAGGGGATCATACGGATTTTCTTCAACCTTACCGGACTGATTGCCCTGGGCATTCCGCTCTGGATGCTGCTGTTGTACCTGACTCTTTCCACCATTCACGCGCAGGTTGAACATGCGAACATCCGGCTTCCTGAGAAGCTTGACAGAATACTGCAACGCATCATCGTTACACCGAATATGCATAAGGTTCACCACTCCCGTTTCCAGGTTGAAACCGACACAAACTACAGCAACATCTTTTCGATCTGGGACCGGCTCTTCCGTACTTAT
>CBKWFZ010000286.1:0-5592 GCA_966673785.1 uncultured bacterium | reverse complement strand
ACTTGCGGACATGATTCGGAAACAACGCATCGGCTACATCACATTTCCGTAGTGCAGCGCATCGAGTGCTTCATCGACGAGTTCGATACCGATAAGGGATGTAAGTAAAGTGGCGGGTGCGACATTGCCGAGAGCCGTGTTGGGAAGGGTCAGCCAGCTTTTGAGTTCGTCGAGGCCGCCGAAGAGATCAACACCTTTTTTTATGATTTCATCAATGCGAAAGAACTGACTTGAGCCTGAGATTCCGATGGAGGACTCTGGATCCCAACGCGAAACCGTACTGGCGGAAACGGCGGCCGCTTTGGCAATTTCCGGAACCTTCAGATCGAGATAGTCAATTATTGGCTGGATCTGGCTGGACGAGATACCAGCTTCAACGACTTCAGCAACCTGAGCCAGATTGCCCGCGTTGCGCAAAGCCGGAATGAAATACCCATAGCCACTGTTTACCTTATAATTGGTGCGTTTGCCACCGCGGGTCACTTTAAACATGATCGGCCCGTTCCCATCCTTCGCCGCACGTGATGTTTCTGACCGAGATTTGCGAGCTTTTTCCATTTAATGTCATTTGATATACTAAAATACGTCAAATGATTGAAAAAAGGTCCCCTTGCAGTGAGTTTTTTTTACCAGGTATGCCCTTTTCTTTTTTTAATGGAAGGATTTTTCTAGCTTGAATTCTCCCCTGCCACGTGTTAATCAAAACCAATCTCTATGGAATTGCATGTGAACAAGAAGGTTTTCACCGTGTCGTATCCGCCCGAAGTCCCGCTGCTCGAAGTATTGCGCAATGAACTTGACCTTACCGGCAGCAAATACGGCTGCGGCGAAGGTGTATGCGGAGCTTGTACGGTTCTCGCTGATGGCCGTCCTACCCGGTCTTGCATCACACCATTGGGAGCTGTCACCGGGAAAGAGATTACGACCATTGAAGGCCTGGAAAGAAACGGCGCCCTCCATCCGGTACAAAGAGCTTTTCTCAAAGTTGACGTCTTCCAATGCGCGTATTGCGCTACCGGAATGATCATGTCTGCCGCAGCTTTGCTCGAAAAGAACCCAACACCCGGCAGAACTGAGATCGTGAATGCGATGCAGGGTAATATCTGTCGCTGCGGCACCCACCCGCGAATCATTGACGCAATTGAGCAGGTTTCGAACGCATAACCCACAGCCTATGCTAAAAATGGATCGTCAACCCGCGCATGAACAATACGAATTACAGGAAAAGTCGGCATATGAGTTTGGCATCGACCGCCGTTCTTTTTTTAAGATTCTGGGCAGCGGCGTTGCTGTAGCATTCAGCGTCAGCCGGAGTTTGGGATCTGTTGTCAATCCGTTGACGGTCCCTGAAGATCAGGTTGGTGCCTGGATTCATATCAGCGACAAAGGTCTTGTCACCATCTATACCGGCAAAGCCGAAGTCGGCCAGAACATCCGAACGTCTCTCGCCCAGATCGTTGCGGAAGAATTGCGCATTGATATCGGCAAGATTACAATGATAATGGGAGACACGGCGCTGACGCCCTATGATCGTGGCACATTTGGGAGCCGGTCCATACCGTATATGGGACCTCAACTTCGTAAAGCCGCGGCGACCGCACGGGAACTTCTGATAGACATGGCGTCAAAACGGTTTGGCATCAGCCGGGACAAGCTTACTGCAGAAAACGGATTCATCCGGTCAGGCGATGGAAAGGTTTCGGCAAGCATAGGTGACCTCAGTCAGGGAAAGGAGCTCATGTATCCACTGAACACCGCCGCGCCGGTAACACCAGCCAGTGCGTGGAAGATTGCCGGAACCTCTGTGCCAAAGGTTAATGGTGCATCCTTCATTACGGGCCGCCACAAGTATGTGTCGGATATGAAACTACCGGATATGCAATACGGCAAAGTATTGCGCGCACCTGCTTATGGTTCAACGCTTGAGACGATTGATACGTCGAAGGCAAAACAGATGGAAGGCGTTGTGGTGGTGCAGGACCGGGATTTCATTGGCGTAACTGCTCCAACGTTGTTTCTTGCAAGCAAAGCGCTGAACGCGATCGACGCTAAATGGAAATATGAGCGCCAGCCCTCGCGATCGGAAATCTTCGTCTACCTGAAGGAAAAGGCGGAGGATAAAAATTCCAGTAGCCGGACCGTGACGGAAGTTTTCCTACAGTCTCCTAACCGCGTGGAGAAAACCATACGCGTCGACTACATAGCGCACGCTCCGCTCGAACCGCGCGCGGGTCTTGCCACATGGGATCAGGAGAATGTCACCGTGTGGACCGGTACGCAAAGGCCATTCGGTGTACAGGAAGAACTCGCAAGCGTGTTCAATATGCCGAAAGAAAAGATACGCGTGATTCAACCGGATACCGGATCGGGATACGGCGGGAAGCATACCGGCGAAGCAGGCATTGAGGCCGCGAGGCTTGCGAAAGCGTGCGGAAAACCGGTGAAGGTCGTCTGGACCCGTGAAGAAGAATTTACCTGGGCATACGTCAGACCCGCTGGCGTGATCGACGTAAAGGCTTCGACTGACAAAAATGGGAAACTGACATCATGGGAGTTTCATAATTACAATTCCGGAGGCTCCGGTATCGAGACTCCTTACGTGGTTCGAGAACAGCATATAAAGTTTCATCCATCGGACTCTCCGTTGCGACAGGGCTCATATCGCGGGCTGGCGGCGACGGCGAACGTTTTTGCCCGGGAGTTGATTATGGATGACCTGGCATCCGCAGCAAAGATGGACCCATTGACGTTCCGGATGGAAAATCTAAAAGAGCCCCGGATGAAAGCAGTACTGCAGGCGGTGGCTGACAAATTCGGATGGTCGACCTATAAGGCGCAGCCTGGCGCAGGAATCGGGATCGCATGTGGAACCGAAAAGGCGAGTTTCGTCGCGACCTGTGCGGAGGTGCGGCTCAATGAAGACGGCGAACCAACGGTGCAACGTGTAGCTATTGCGTTTGAATGCGGCGCGATAATCAATCCCGAACACCTGAAGAACCAGGTTGTCGGGAGCGTAATCCAGGGACTCGGAGGTGCGCTTTTTGAACGCGTTGATTTCAAGGACGGCAAAGTATTGACTTCGTCGTTCTCCCGGTATCGCGTACCACGCTTTAGCGACATCCCTCCCATCGACGTAGTGCTGTTGAACAGAACGGACATTCCTTCGGCAGGTGCCGGAGAAACGCCGATCATCGGAATTGCACCCGCCATCCGGAACGCGTATGCAGCTGCCTCTGGAAAACAGCTGTATACGCTTCCCCTGTTTGCTGACCGCAACGATTGACACGTTAACATGTAACATGCAGTAGTGTTGACTATTCGTCCTGATCCCATTCTTTCAACAGTACTTTCAGGTCAGTCGCCGGCTGAGTAAAACTTTTTCTGTTTTCCAAACGAATTGCGGCAATACAACTAATTATCGTAAGCCCAAAAACAATCATAGCTCCAACCGGATGATCCTGGACACCGCCGGGAACAAACAGCCGGAATACGATAAATACTCCGACCGCGCACTGCAGCGGTATCATCAGCCATTCATAGCGGTTTTTGAACAAGAAGTAAGCGTTAAGCAACTCAAGTTGATGGCTGATAAATTCACGGATCGATTCCCTGCTCTCTGTTTTCAAACGTTTAGACGCCATACTGCCAAAGCGGCGAACCATGATCGCTGTGAAGGGAATCGTCACCGCCAGCCCGACAAGTGCTGCGAGAACGACTGAACTGTCGGACCAGTACCTGATTAATACATGCGTTAACATTGCGTAGACCATAACGTGGTACACAAAGGTGCCCCAGAAATACCGGAAGATCGAGTTTTGTTGCTTCTTCATCTTTTGTTTGATAAGTTGTTTGTAGTTCTTCAAATCATATCGGTCAGCAGGATGTGTACCTGACTGCCATTGTCTTTTCAGTTCTTCAAGAGTTGCCATCATCCGGAGTGTTTGGGGTTAACTTCTTTTCGAGTTCCTTCTTTATTCTCACAAGTCTGACGCTCACATTTGATTTTGTCAGTCCCGTGATCGTCGCCATCTCATCATAGGTACGGTCTTCCAGATACAGCAGTATCAGCGCTTTGTTAAGCCCTGAAAGGCCGTCGATTGCCTTGTACATTCGTTCGATGTTTTCCTCCTCATCATCAGTTCGCGGCTCTGCGATTTCGCGATGTGCGAGTGACAATGGTCTCGCGTCTACGCGTCCCTGCCTGCGTCGCCACGTCAACGCTGTGTTGAAGCAGACGCGGTACATCCACGTCGAAAACTGTGATTTGCCTCCGAACGAAGGAAACGACCGCCACAATTGAAACAGCATTTCCTGTATCACGTCCTCGCGATCCAGCGGGTCATTGAAGTAGGCCCTCGCGATTTTATGGACGATCCCGGCGTGATCGTTAATTGCCCTGACAAATGCTTCGTCCGGTTCTTGCTTCATTCATTTTTGGGTTTTTGACAGTTAGTACCATCCTGGTCCGGAAAACTACATCATCCGCCAAAAAAATCCGGGACAAATATTTTACATACAAAAAGAGATATTATAAATGTATTTTACATACATTTACATATATTATCGTTTATGAAAGGTACCAATCTCGGTGAGTTTGAGGAGCTTGTATTGCTTGTAACGGCAGCGTTAATCGACGACGCATATAGCGTTGCGATCTGCGATGAGCTGACCACACAGACCGGGCGCGAGGTCAAGCTCGGTGTAGTTCACTCCGTACTGAATCGTCTTGAGGAGAAAGGTCTGGTCAAAAGTCGGTTTGGTGAAGCTACAAGCGTACGTGGCGGGAAACGGAAGCGCTACTATGCAATAACAAATGCCGGCAAAGCTGCTTTGTTCAGAGCAAAAGAATTGCGCGACCAGCTTTGGGCGAATATTCCGGAGTTTGTGCTTAAGCGAATCTGAATGAAAACTAACAAACCGATCGAACCCCCGCGCTGGGCAGTAAGACTGCTTCACTGGTACTGCAAGCCATCACTGGTGGAAGATCTGGAGGGTGACCTTCACGAGTACTTCCTCCGCAACGTTTCGAGACGTGGGCCATTAAAGGCAAAGGTCATCTATGCAATTGACGTGTTGAAGTTCTTTCGTCTTTACACCATTCGACGACCACAATTCCTTCAAACCTTAATACACTGGATTATGCTGGGCAGTTACATCAAGACCTCCGGGCGCAACATCGTGCGCAACAAATTGGCCTCATTCATCAATATATTCGGACTCTCCGTGAGTATGGCTGTAGGGTTATTGATGATTGGCATGCTCTACGACCTGAATAAATATGACAAGTTCAACGTGCATCACGACCGCATTTATCGGGTCAGTGCCAATTTCCAATACCTTGAACATCGAAGCCGCGAACCCTTTGCAACCACGTCACTGCGCACGTCAAATGCAATTAAAGAAGAAATACCGGGTGTAGAGGCAACCGCAGTTTTTCATTCCCGTTTTGGTGCCGATTACAATTTTGACGAACGCACTGTACCACTATCAGGCTTTTGGGCAAATGAGGCAGTATTCGATGTATTTTCGTTCAACATGATAGAGGGAAATCCTCAAACTGCACTGAAGGAACCATTCTCTATCGTAATAACT
>CBKWFZ010000285.1:0-5602 GCA_966673785.1 uncultured bacterium | reverse complement strand
CTGACCGATGCGGATAAAATTGCGTTGTTCGACGCGAAACGTTACTACAGTGGCGATGTTTCCATGAAACCTGCTACAGGTGATATAGATCGGCTTGTCCGCCAGGTACTGTCGGACGAGTTTGAAAACATGAAGGGCATCGAAAAATACGGACGCAACAACGGCCTATGTCCTTACACGCCTTACGAAGATCTGCCGAAAGCGTCGCGCTACCTGAGTGAAGCGCTGACGGCTTTGAAACCAGTGTCCACAAGCTCGTCCGAGCATCCGTACCATCGAATGGTCTACCACTATAATGACGTAGTCCGGTATTTCAACAAATTCTCCGAGCTTTCAGCAGCACCGTTGCTCAAGGCGGTCTATCAGCCGGAGTTATTCGAAATCACGTATCCAAAAACGACTCCGACATCAACTCCGCCGCCTGCGGTTCCTGATGTCGGCACAGCAACACGTGAAACCCCTGCAACCCAGTCGGTACCCGACGCAGAGCCCCGAACGCCGGAACAGGCCGGTGCTGCCACCGGTATAAAAATCGTTCGCGATACTGTGTACATCGAGAAGCGAGATACTGTCTATGTTCGCGAATCAGGTGAAGACCTCCGGTCGATGGAAGGTTATGCGACAAATAACCTCGTTCTTCTGCTGGATGTTTCCGGAAGCATGAATGCTCCCGAGAAGCTTCCGCTGCTGAAGAAGTCAGTGCTGGACTTGCTTTCGATGATGCGTGAGGAAGATGAGATCTCCATTGTTGTTTTTTCCGGGAAGCCTAACATCCTGTTGAAGCCGTCATCGTTCAAACAGGAAGCTAAAATTCGAAAAGCTATTGCATCATTGAAACCGTCCGGTAAGACAGACGCGGATGCGGGTTTGAAACTTGCCTACAAGGTTGCCAACGACAACTATAAGCGTGGCGGAAACAATCGCATTATCCTGGCTACGGACGGGCAGTTTAACCTGGGCGATGAAAGCACGAAGTTGATCGCCGATTATTCACGCGAGGACATTTACCTTTCCGTGTTCAATTTTGGAAAGGCGGCGTCCGCCGTCCAGAACCTGCGACAGCTTGCGCAAACGGGGCAGGGATCGTACGAATACATTTCTTCCGACAACGTCGGGATACAGCTGATCCGCGAAGTCAAAGCGAAACGCAAGCACTAATTAAAAGGTTAGAAAAACGTTACTCGGCAAGTCTGAAGCTTTTCAGCGCTGTTTGAATGCTGGCCAGCTCCTCATCGCTAAGGACAAAATCCAGCGCGCCAACATTCTCCTTAACTTGTTTCTCATTGCGCGCTCCCGCAAGCACACAGTCCATAGCAGGTTGCCGTGTTGTCCAGTTGATAACCACCTGCGCGAGGGTGGCATTGTGAGCGGATGCTATCGGCTTAATCTGATCGAGTAATGCATTGGTGCGAGAAATGTTTTCAGGCGTGTAGAACCGGTTGCCTTCGCGCGTATCACCTTCGTTAAACCGATGATCGCTTTTGATCTTCCCGGTAAGTAGTCCCCGCTGCAGCGGACTATAAGGAACGATGCTCATTTCTGACTGGAGAGCCTGAGGAACGACGTCTTTTTCGATGCCTCGGTTGATCATGCTATAAGGCACCTGGTTTGAAACAATGTTCAGGGTTTTACGCGCTTCGTTCACCTGATCGACGTTATAATTGCATACGCCCGCGGCGCGGACTTTGCCTGCCTTGATCAAATCAGCAACTGCTTCCATCGTTTCCGCGATCGGCGTGGTGGAGTCGGGCCAGTGTATCTGCAGCAGGTCTACATATTCAGTCTGAAGGCGACGCAAACTGTCTTCGATTTCTTTGAGAACGCGCGCGCGCGATGCCCACTTGAATATTTTGACCGGTTTTCCGGCGTTGTCTTTTGTATCAAAGTAAAATTCGCCCTGTTGGGTTTCCCAGTTGAGTCCATACTTTGTAAGGATTTGAAACTTGTCGCGTGCGATACCGCGCAATGCCTTTCCGACAATTTCTTCGCTACGTCCAAATCCATAAACAGGAGCCGTGTCAATCGTAGTCATGCCGAGATCGAGTGAAGCATGAAGCGCTTTTACGGCATCCGATTCTTCGGCACCACCCCACATCCATCCGCCGATCGCCCAGGCGCCAAAAGCCAGTGGAGTTACTTCTACATTCGATGATCCAAGAGTTCGCTTTTGCATTGTTGAGTTTGGATAATGATACTGAGGCAAATTAAGGCCGCAGCAGTACGGGAAACAAGCACAAACTTCAATCAATGCGAAATCTCGCGCCCGACGCGGGATAAGCCGGCTACCGGAAATTTTACATTCCCATCATTACAAACGCTCCCCAGAAGAAGGGGTCTTTATATTTTGTTACAAGTTGCTGTTGGGCGGCCTTGAACGCTTTCTGCTTATTGCCGAGTTTCACCCAATTGGAATAGAAGGCAGTCATTAGCTGCTGCGTTGCGGCATCGTCGACTTTCCAGAGACTCATGATGAGCGCATCTGCGCCGGCAACCAGGAAGGCGCGCTGAAGTCCGTATACACCTTCACCGGATTTGATGTCGCCGAGACCCGTTTCACATGCGCTCAGCAGCACCAGGTCTGTACCCTCAAGATTAAGGTTCATTGCCTCATACGCCGTGAGTACACCATTGTCATTGCTTTCCAGGTCGGGCGAACGTTTGCCGCTTACTGTCGATGCTGCTCCGGCAAGCATACGCAAACGGATGCGAAAAGGCCGGGAGCAGGGGATTGTTATTTGCGTTGTCGAGATGTACGCCAAATCCGGATCCGGCACTCTCAACATCGGCGAGGAAGTATCCATGCGTAGCAATGTGCACAAGTGACGGTGCTTTGATAGCCTTGAGGTTCTTTTCGGTTGCGGTCTTTTGCATGAACTGTGAGGCGGCATAGCCGGAACCTTTCAGAATCCTGGATACGCTTTCGACTTCGACCTTCGTCCCCGGTAATGGGCTCAGTTCCGGCCCTCCGTAGTCCGGGAATCCCACCAACGTCGCGGTCTTTTTACCGGCACGGGGCTTGCGGCCTTTCAGCTGAAGCAAATCCTTGCTGTTGCCGACAATCACGATATCGTAACGATTAATGACAAAATCGCCTTCCGGTTTTCGCAGTGTATTTACGTTGATCTGGTTATAAACGCCGTCGGGGGAAAGATAGATCAGTTTCTTTCCCTGCAACTCTGGTTCTATACGTCCCCAATATTGTTCATAGGAATACTCATCGGCCATACGTTGCTGAACCATATTGCGATAATACTTTGCATACCGGGTTTCCATCTGCTGGCCATTCGGTAGTACGACAAGCTTCGGCGAATCAGATTGCTTCAGCAATATCAATGCAACATAGCGGGAGTCGGGTTCGAACCTCTGCCCAAAGGTCTGCACTCTGATCATTTCAAGCACAGCCTCGTTGTCGTTCAGGACACCCTTGACTTCCTTGTAGGTAATTTTCTTTGACTGGTACCCGGACGAAAAATCGGAGGATCGTTCTGACAACGAGCGTTCCATTGCATTCGCCGCCCTGACCATCGAATCGAGATTCACGTTTTGATTTTTCAGCTCTTCTTTCGAATACGCGAACAGACGGGCGAGCGTCTCTTTTTGATCCAGCCATACAACATAGTCGCGAATCAACTGAGGGTCCTTGCTGGTGAAAATCGCTTCCTTTACTTTATTCGTGGAGTTAAGAAGCATAGCCTTCGTTGCGATGTGGAAGTCGTACAGATCCTGAACAACGGCCGGGTTTTCCAGCGATGCCTCGAGCGCAAAATTGTAGAAGCGCTGGAACCGCGGTGAAAGCACATCCCAGTATTTTGTCTTTTCGGCTTCACTCATTGGAGGAAAATACTTATTGATGAAGTCGAGGGATTTGTCCATGACTTCACGGTACATCATGAAAGCCTTGCTGAATGATTTTTGTTTCCAGCGGAGAATGGCTATGTCTTCCTGCGATTGTACATATAGGGGGTGGCTGCGCCCAAGCGTCAGTTCGCGGACGGCAAGGGCACGTTCGAGTTGAGCGTCGGCTTCCTGATACTGTCCTTTGTAGCGGTAAAAATTTCCGAGGTCGCTGAGCGCCTTTGCATAGGCCGGATTTTCCTCTCCAAAGTTCGATTTGTAGATGGCAACAGATTTCTTCAGCAGTTCTTCGACCTTTTCCTCCCTGCCCATCGTAAGGTACAGCGCGGCCTGATTATTCAGCATGCTCGCATAATCGGGGTTGTTTTTTCCAAGTCGTTTCTCCATTCCGAGGTAGAGCGCTTCCGCCTCATTGAACTTACCCATCTGCTGGTAGAGGAGCGCCAGGTTCGACAGGAACTTCAGGTGGTTGGTTGACTTGCTGTTCTTCAGCTTCTCGCTGATCGTTATTGCGTTATTCAGTAGCGACGAAGCGTCTTCGTAACGGCCGATACTTTGAAAAAGCATAGCCTGGTTATTCAGGAGGATCGCATATGGCATCGAAGCTGTGAGGTTGTTCGATTTCATGATCGCCAGTGCGCTCTCGAAATCCTTTTCGGCTTCATTGTAGCGTGCCTGATTATACTTTAGCACCGCGTAGTTGTTGAGCGATGCCGCCACCCCCGCGTTTTGCTCACCAAACTTGCTGCGACGCAGGTCGAGCGCCTCGGCAGTAAATGCTTCGGCCTGCGTAAAGCGACCCATCGTGGCGTATAAAAGTCCGGTATTTGCGAGTGTCTTTATATATCCAAGTTCATCGGTAAGCCCACCTTCTTCATAGATCGTCTTCGCATTCGTAAAGCACGACTCGGCAAGTTTGAAATTTCGTGAGCCGTAACAGATTTCGCCCCAGCCAAGTTGGATCTCGGCTTTTTCTTTCGGTTCGAGCTCCTTTTCTCCGAGCGTTGCCTTAAGGTTTGAAACAGCGAAACTTGCGCGGGAGGAATTTTCACCTTTTTCCTTCACATCGACCAGACCGGAGTTATCACTAACCAGAATCGCATAATCAAAATCGGTGGAGTCGAATTCGGCCCTGGCTTTGTCCAGGCGGTTTTGGGCAATTGTAGCGACGCGTTCACGATTCTCTTTGGTATTAAGATCTCTGCCGACCTCGACAGCTGCTTTTTTCAGATTTTTGAGATTGATCTGAGCGTGCGCGCAAAATGTCGCACTCAGGAAGAAAGCAAAGGCCAGAAACCGCATCCGTTCAGTCTGTTTTGAAATATAAAGTTAAACTAAATCTGCGGGGCAGGGTTTCCGGGAACCGCAAAAAAATTACGTCAGGGAGCTTAACTGAAGTTGTCCACCTCCCGATAAGCCTTTATCAATGCCAGTTCACCGTCTTTGCCGGGAATTGCATTACCATGTTCCATACCGAGAATGCCCTTATAGCCCTTCTCAGCGATAAATCTGAACACGTTCTTAAAATTGATTTCGCCAGTTGTTGGCTCTTTTCGCCCGGGATTATCGCCAATCTGAATGTATGCAATTTCATCCCAGCATCGTTGCATGTTGGCAATGAGATTTCCCTCGTTGCGTTGCATATGATAGATATCGTAAAGGATTTTGCATGCCGGACTGTCCACGGCCTTGCACAATTCGTATGTCTGGTCTGAAAACCGCATGAACAGATCCGGGGTGTCGCTCA
>CBKWFZ010000284.1:0-5628 GCA_966673785.1 uncultured bacterium | reverse complement strand
CACGGATTCCCGCGTAGAAGTTCTTGTGGTGATCAACATTCGCGCTGTAGTTCGGCGGAGCCTTGAATTCGATGTCGTCTTCCTTGGCGCGCTTTGCCGGGTTGTATTTTGACTTGTACCATTGTTCGTACTTCTTTTGTTCGGCTTCCGCGAACGTGTCGAAAGAATCCCAACCGCCGTAAGTAGGAATATCAGATAGCTTGTTTTTAGTAACGCGCACCGAGCCCCAGCCCATGTCGATAACGCCATCGGTGCCGATCAGTTTAAGGCCTTCGCCGCGCTCGCTTCCGTCGACGAAGTTCACCCGCATCTGCAGATTAAACGCCGGGTGGCTTGAGGAGGCGGGGTAGTCATACAAGCCCAGGGAGATGTCCGGAACGTCGCGGCCGTCTTTCCAGTAACGCAGGCCGCCGGTGCTATAGATCCGGTTAGGACCGTTGGATCCGGTGACTGCGTGGAGGGCGCTAAACAAATGGACAAAGAGGTCTCCGGCAATGCCGGTACCATAGTCGCGGTAGTTTCTCCAGCGGAAGAAGCGTACGGGGTCGAAAGGCACCTTGGGTGCATCACCCAGAAAGCGATCCCAGTCAATGGTCTCTTTGCTGGCGTCTGTAGGAATCGAATATTGCCATGCGCCGTTCGAACTATGGCGATCCATCCATGTTTCGACCATGATAAGGTCACCGATCACCCCCGATTGAAACAGCTCACGGGTTTTTTCGGTAACAATTGAACTAACACGCTGGCTTCCTACCTCGACAACCTTACCCGATTTTTTCTGGGCATCGATAACGGCGGCCCCTTCGTCGAGGTGGTGAACCATGGGCTTCTCTACGTAAACATGTTTGCCTTTTTTCAGCGCTTCGATCGTGATGTGGTCGTGCCAATGATCCGATGTGGACACGATTACGGCATCAATGTCCTTCCGGTCGAGCAGTTCCTGGTAGTTTCGGGTAGTGTAAATGTCCTTGCCGTGCTTTTCTTTCGTGCGTACAAGCCTGCCGTTGTACAGGTCACATGCAGCTACAAGCTTGACGCCGGGAATCTGGCTGCTGACAGCTGCGTTGGCGAAGCCCATGATCCCCATTCCGATCAGACCCACCTGGATATTGTCATTGGGTGTGAACGATTTTTTCTCCTGCCGTGCGGCACTTAAGGTGACGATCTTCCCGGGTTGCCCATGTAATATTAGTGGGGCTGTTCCACCGATAATTGTTGTACTTAGCGCTTTTTTGAGAAAACTTCTTCTCGATTTTGAAGATTGATTTGACATAATTCTATTCTGGTTTGCAAGACCTGAGGAAGTTACGATATTTGCTACCGAAGTCAATGGTCATTTTTCATGAACGGATGAAAACGATCATCACCTCCCTCGAATTCCTCAATTACTTTTTTATCAAGACCCGATCAAAATGAGTTTTAATCTTTTCCGGAATAAGAGTTTTGCGATCGATCTGGGAAACACCAATACGTTGGTTAGCGACGCACGCAGAATTTTGCTTTCCCAACCCTCATATATCGTTTTCGACGCCGAAACAAACGCGGTGAAGGCGGTAGGGGACATGGCTTTCAATATGTTCGAAAAGAATCACGTTGAGCTTAAGCCTGTTAAGCCGCTTAAAGGTGGAGTTATCGCAGATTATGATTCCGCGAGCAAGATGATCAAGGAACTCGTTTCACGGGCCGATAAGTCCAAATCCTTCCTGAGCGGGTATGATAATCTGATCGCGGGAATTCCTTACTGCACCACGGAGGTCGAAAGGCGGGCTCTGCGAGACGCTCTGGACCAGTTCAATGCACGACACACGTATCTCCTGTACGAGCCTCTCGCTGCGGCGTTAGGTCTGGGACTCAACATTCGTGAGCCCGAGGGTAAAATGGTAATCGATATTGGCGGTGGACTGACCGAGATCGTAGTTATATCGCTTTCCGGTATCGCAGCGTTCCAGTCTGTCAAGGCGGCCGGAGACATGTTCGATGAAGCGATCCAGGATCACTTCCGCCGGCACTATAACATGGCAATTGGTCTGCGAACGGCGGAACAGATCAAGATCAATGTTGGGGCAGTTACCAACAATCTCGAAGAGGTTCCTGAGCCCATGATGGTTAAGGGCAAAGATCTCGTCGAAGGCTTACCTGTTACACGGACGATCGATCATTTTGAAGTGGTGACGATACTCGAAAAATCGGTCGCTGCCATCGAGCACGGGATCGTTCAAACGCTCGAAATATGCCCGCCTGAGCTTGCTGCCGATATTTACGAGAACGGTATACATGTAACAGGAGGAAACGCTCAACTGAGAGGATTGAGAGAGCGGTTCCAGTCAAAAATCAAGCTTCCTGTCCATATTGACGATGAGCCATTGCTTTCCGTGGGGAAAGGCGTCGCCACTGCCCTCGCAGACACACGTAAATACAAAAGCGTACTTTTTGAATAGATATTGAAGTTATAGTCTGGCTTTACAAAAAAAAGGCCTCGCACGCGAGGCCTTTTTCATTTGGAAGGCATATTAAAAAGGGTGCTCCTGTGGGGACCCTTTGCTATGTGACAAAAGCGTTATTGGCTCAGGAGCTTAGGATTCAGAGCCTGTGGAGGAACCGAAAAGGTCCGCCTGGCTACCGTTTGATCCTTCGTTACTCGCCTGAGGTTCAGGAGTGGAAGAAGTCATTGTACTTTCCATCGAGGTAACGGGCTCCGGCTTTGCCGCTTCTTTTTGCTGGAGTTTCTTTTTCGCTTTTTTCTTCAGTGAGGCAAGCTTGGACGAAGGTTTCGGCGCCGCGGCTTTCTTCGCTGCTTTTTTGGGTGCCGATTTCTTCGCAGCCTTCTTCGCTGATTTTTTGGCGGATTTCTTTGCTGCTTTCTTAGCTGCTTTTTTGGGAGCTGCCTTCCTTGCAGACTTCTTGGCGGATTTCTTGGCTACCTTCTTGGCAGCCTTTTTAGCCGTTTTTTTGCCGGCTTTCTTCGCCGATTTCTTTGCAGACTTCTTCGCTGCCTTTTTTGCTTTCTTTGCCATAGCAATAGTTTTTTTTGTTAGCCAAAAGTTAGTTAATAAAAATTCTTTTTTTAAAGAATGATTAAAGAAAAAATTTATACCAGTAACTCCGGTATCGCCATGACATCGCGAAGATGGCACCGATGAAGTCAGTGCATATGTTTCCCCAGGGAATCCGGGTATCGTGTACCGTTAGATTCGCGCCTGGTAGGTGTACAGTTCATAGTATCGGCCACGCTTACCGATGAGTTCTTCATGACGGCCCCGTTCGACGATCATCCCATTTTCGATCACCAGAATCTGGTCAGCTTGCCTGATCGTGCTCAGCCGGTGTGCGATCACGAACGTGGTCCTTCCCTTCATTAACGTGCGGAGACTCTCCTGGATGAATGCCTCTGATTCGGTGTCAAGACTTGACGTGGCTTCGTCCAGGATGAGGATCTTCGGATCAGCCAGGATTGCGCGGGCGATTGCTATCCGTTGTCGCTGTCCCCCGGAGAGCTTCACGCCGCGCTCACCGATCAACGTGTCCAGGCCCTGCTCAAAACGATCTGTGAACTCATCGACGTGCGCGGCCCGCACCGCTGCAAGTAAGCGTGTCTCCGATGCTTCCGGCCGGGGGAACATGATATTCTCTCTGATCGTCCCTTCGAACAGAAAATCATCCTGCAAAACAACACCTAATTGGCTCCTGTATGTGTTCAATACGACCTGTGAGAGGTCCATTCCGTCAATAGTCACGCGACCTCCCGAAGGATTAAGGAACGATGCCGCGAGTCCGGCAATAGTCGTTTTTCCTGATCCGGATGTGCCTACAAGGGCCGTGACGCTTCCTGCAGGGGCATCGACGCTTATTCCGCGCAGAACGGTCTTTCCCTCCTCATAAGCAAACGTAACGTCGTCGAATGCGATATCTCCTTTCAGTTCGCCTGCCCTGAGTGTTCTCTCCCTATCGTTGTTTTCGACCTGGAATGAAAGCAGTTCCTCCGTGCGGTCAAGACCCGCAAAAGCTTCGGTCAACTGACTCCCGATGTTACTCATCTGGACGATTGGCGCGATCATAAATCCTAGAAACAGCGAGAACGACAGGAACTCACCAGTAGTGAGCTCGTTGTTGACGATCTGGTAGCCGCTGATGGCCATGATGCCGACACTCGCGAGGCCAATCAGAAAGGTGGCGGAACTCGTGACCAGGCTTGTTGACGTAAGACTCGTTCTGACATTATGAAACAGTTTGTCAACCCCTGATTCGAACACCCGCATCTCCTGTTCTTCGGCATTAAATCCCTTGATCACCCGGATGCCATTCAGCGTCTCCGTTAGTCTGCCTGTGACCTCGGCGTTCAGTTTTCCGCGTTCCCTGAAAATTGGTCTGATATAAGAGAATGCCCGCATCGCGATGATGCCGAAGATTGAAACGGGGACCAGTACGAACAAGGTCATCGCGGGACTCATGCTGAGCAGGAAGCCAAGACAGACTATCGAAGTAAGAATTCCGCCTATCATTTGAACCAAACCGGTACCTACCAGGTTGCGCACGCCCTCGACATCGGTCATGATACGCGATACCAGCGCGCCGGTTTTCTGATTGTCAAAAAAACGAACGGGCAGTCGCAGCAGGTGTTTTTGAACGTTCGCCCGGAGTATGCTGATCAGTCGCTGCGCTTCGACGCTGAGTAGCCGGGTAAGAAGGAACGATGTGATGGCCTGAATGATGATAGCCACGATCACAAGCAAGACCAGTTCCTTCAGTCGTTCAAGATCTTTATTGGCGATCACATCGTCTATGAAGTACCGTGTTGACCACGGTAGTACCAGGCCAGATAACTGGCTGATAAAGATGAGCAGTAGCCCTACGGACAACAGGCCCCTGCGCGGCCACATGAAGTTCCGGAATACGTATCGGAGAGTAATTCGTGATTTCGACATAGTTTTCGCTTTTGCAATAAGTAAAGGGACGTCCGTCGACCGGTTTTATTCTTCCGATTCGCGACAAATTGTGTGGAATTGTCCGTCAATCCGTATTTAATATCCGCGATTTACTGAAAAGATCGCGTCGATTTATCGGGTATGAATGTTTAATACTATTAGCGGACGTAGGGTATAACTGTGATGGCAATTGATCATGAAAGGTTGATATTCAGGAAACTACTCGGCGTTACATCGCCCGGGGAGGATATCCAGCTGCAACGCTGGCTAAAAGCTGATCGTCGGCACGAGCAACTTTATAAAGAGCGGAAACGAAGTTGGGTTCGCCAGATACGTGAGGCGCCCGAGTTCGTACCGGGACCGCGCGTAGCCCCGCGAAAACGGCCGTTGATAGTCGGGAAGAGGTCCCGATCATTCTACGTTGCCGAAAGTGTAGCCGTCGCTTTGCTTGTAATAGCAACGTTCATTATCTATTCAGGACTCAGCAACCGTCCATCCGTGTACCGTGCAGGCAGCGAGATCCGTACCGTTGTTCTTGATGACAGCACGCGGGCAACGCTGCGGCCGGGAACCGTCTTACTTGTATCATCGCGCTATGCAAATGGCGACCGGACCGTGGAACTGAAGGGCGAGGCAGCCTTCGACGTTCGCGAAGATTCCCTCAAACCATTTACCGTGTTAAGCCCTTACAGCAGGATCAAAGTAT
>CBKWFZ010000283.1:0-5661 GCA_966673785.1 uncultured bacterium | reverse complement strand
ACCCCCGACCTTTGGGTTATGAATCCAACGCTCTAACCACCTGAGCTACCGCGCCATTTCCCTTTTCGAAGCCATTCAACTAAACTGAACAGATCACCTGACCCCGATTTAAGGAGCGCAAACTTACACGTTCATGGGAATTTTCCCAAACCGAACGATAAATTTTACCACGGCCGTAAAATTCCGTTCTTTCCGATACCCGTCGCATACTGCCTTTCGCGCTTCGATATGTGCACTCAACAAGTCGCTGCAGTCACTTTATTACCACCATTACCTTGTCGGACTTCATCCTCGTTTTCAACCAGTCTTCAAGTTTGCGTGTATCGCTACGAGATAGTGGTCTTTTGAAGTCGGCCAGCGCCAGGTAGGTGGTATCCTGCTTCATCGAATCGAGTCTCAGGTAAAGTGTACGGTTAAGTGTAAATGCTTCCAGGCCGGGATATAGCGCTTTGATCTCCTGGCCTATCTCAGTGCTTTGGTTCTCGGCGCCCTTCAGACGGACGATCTCGCGCTCAAGAAATTGAATCCTTTCGTCCTTGGTCCGCATCACCTGCTCATTCTGTTTGTAGAGCTCTTCGACGATTCCGGAACGAAGTGTATTCGTAAGCGTCAGCTCGTGTGAATTATCCTCATATCCCTGGAACACCACGAGATTGGCGTTATCCATTTTATAGTTCGGCAGCTGTCGCCTGCAATTCTCGATAAGCTCTTCGGTAATTCGTTCGCCAAAAAGTGAGACTTCGATTACAGGCTGATCGGGATCGAAGGTGAGCTGCCTGCTGATCACCCGCGTATTGGGAAAGACCAGCTCCTGCGCGATGAAAGCGCCGGCGTTTCGTTCGAACACGCTGCGCTGTACTGTGCGATAGGCAAGGACCGTGCTGGGTAGAATTGTAACTATTACAAACACTGTTATCCAGGAACGCACAACCTTTTGGCGACGCGTATCGGCGAACTCCTTTTGCGGGTAACGGAGCAGTCGCGCGATGAGAAAGGTCGCAAGGCTGATGAACACTCCGTTAATGAAGTACAGGTAAAACGCTCCAAGAAAGTAGTACAGGTTTCCGGTAGCCAGACCGTAGCCTGCCGTACAGAGCGGTGGCATCAGCGCGGTAGCGATTGCAACACCCGGGATCGCATTGGATTTCTCCTTTCGCGAACCGGCAACCATTCCCGCAAGACCGCCAAAGAAGGCAATGAGCACATCCCAGATCGTCGGGTTCGTACGCGCCAATAATTCCGATTGCGCGTCGCTGAGGGGACTGATTGAAAAATACAACGTGGAGGCTGCTACACTGAATAGGGTGGCAACCATCAGGTTCTTGAACGACTTCTTCAGGAAATCGAGGTCGTTGATCGCCACGCTCATGCCGATGCCGAGGATCGGCGACATCAGGGGAGAAATAAGCATCGCACCGATGATGACTGCGGTTGAGTTTACGTTCAGTCCTACAGAGGCAATGATGATGGCGAATATCAGAATCCAGAGGTTAGGTCCTTTGAATTCGACCGCGCCCTTCATGTATTCGATCGTCTCAAGTTCGTCGGCTTTTCCTGTTTCCAGGTCGAAACGTTCGTGAATGAACCTCAGGATCGCATTTCCCAAACTGCTTTTTTCCTTCTCTGTCGAATTGTTTTCCATGGTTAATTCCTTAAAATATAGTATCAGATCTTCCGGTTCAGATACTCGCCGAAATCCGGAACGACACGTTCGTAGCTCCCGGAAAGGAGCGGCGAAGAAAAAATATAATCGGCGGTGGTACGGTTACACGCCAGCGGAATATTCCAGAGTACGGCTAACCGGAGTAACGCTTTGATGTCCGGATCATGTGGCAATGGTTCGAGTGGATCCCAGAAAAAGATCAGTACGTCCACCCTGCCTTCGGCGATAAGGGCCCCGATCTGCTGATCGCCGCCCAGCGGACCACTCTGCAAACGGTGTATTTTGACATCTATTTCTTTTTCAATCAATTGAGCCGTTGTGCCTGTAGCATAGATTTCAAAGGCGGCAATTCGCGTGGCATTAAATTTCGCCCATTCGACGAGCTCTCTTTTCTTATTGTCGTGAGCAACGAGCGCGAGACTTTTTTTCTTCATAAATTTAAAAGACGTGGTTTCTAAATTAGTCTATTGCAGGTTATAATCCTTATCCTATTTTTGCCAGCCTGTTGAAATTATGGAGCAAGAAAATTTAGGCCGTTGGGTTGAACAAATCTCGAAAGAGTTCTCCCTCCAGATCAAGCATGTTAAAGCTGTGGCCGATCTTCTGATCGAAGGATCTACAATCCCCTTTATCTCCCGGTACCGGAAGGAAATGACGGGAAGCATGGATGAGGTTGCAATCGCCAATATCCGTGACAGAATCGAACAACTTCGCGAACTCGATAAAAGAAAAGAGTCCGTCATCAGTTCAATAGAAAAACAGGGGAAGATCACACCTGAACTACTGGGTTTGATCGTCAACGCCGAAACCCTTGCGGAAGTCGAAGACATCTATCTTCCCTTCAAGCCAAAACGAAAAACACGGGCAAGCGCTGCACGCGAAAAAGGCCTCGAACCACTTGCGCTTAAAATTCTCGAACAGGAAAAATTTTCTATTGCAGAATTCGCGGGCACTTTTGTCGATGAAGAAAAAGGTGTCTCAAACACCGATGATGCGCTCGCCGGCGCACGCGACATAATCGCCGAGATTATCAGTGAGAATCAGGACACCCGTAAGCGCGTCCGGGAATTGTTCTGGCGCGATGGTGTCATCGAATCCCGCGTGATGAAAGGAAAGGAAAATGACGGCCAGAAATTCAAGGACTATTTCGAATGGACGGAAGCCGTCGCCAAAACTCCCTCCCACCGGCTCCTGGCAATGCGTCGCGGCGAGAAAGAAGGAATTCTCGCGCTGGACATTTATCCTCCTGAAGAACTCGCGATCCAGTCGATGGAACGCCAATACATAAAATCGGACAACGCGGCAGCAGAACAGGTAAAACTGGCGATAAGTGACAGCTATAAACGCCTGTTACGTCCTTCGCTGGAGACAGAGATACGGATGGAAACCAAAATGAAGGCAGACGAAGAAGCGATAAAGGTTTTTGCATCCAATCTCAAGGAGCTGCTTCTTGCTGCGCCCCTCGGACAAAAGAATGTGCTCGCACTGGATCCCGGTTTCAGAACCGGCTGCAAACTGGTTTGCCTGAACAGACAGGGCAAACTGCTCTACCACGATACGATATTCCCGAATGAGCCGCAACGTGAAGTGGTAAAATCCGGGGCACTGGTAAAGTCGCTATGCGAAAAATACGAGGTCGAGGCGGTCGCTATCGGCAACGGCACGGCAAGCCGGGAGACTGAACATTTCGTCAAGAATATCGGACTTCCGAACAAGATCGTGATTGTCATGGTCAATGAGAGTGGCGCGTCGGTGTATTCGGCATCCGATGTGGCACGCGAAGAGTTTCCCGACAAAGATGTCACAGTACGCGGTGCGGTTTCAATCGGACGTCGCCTGATGGACCCGTTGGCGGAACTCGTTAAGATTGACCCGAAATCCATCGGCGTTGGCCAGTATCAGCACGACGTGGAACAAACGAAATTGAAGCAGGGACTGGACGACGTCGTTATGAGCTGCGTTAACTCCGTTGGCGTTGAAGTTAACACCGCAAGTAGGGAATTGCTTTCATACGTATCGGGGCTGACACCTTCACTGGCACGCAACATCGTTGAGTACAGGAATGAAAACGGACCGTTCAAGAACCGGGAAAGCCTGATGAAGGTACCGCGCCTCGGCGAAAAAGTATTCGAACAGGCCGCAGGATTCCTCCGGATCAATGACGGCACCAATCCGCTTGACGCAAGCGCCGTACACCCCGAGAGCTATCCGGTCGTCGAACAGATGGCCGCCGACCTGGGCTGCGGAGTAAAGGATCTTATGGGCGGCGCTGAACTGCGCAAGCAACTTGATCTGAATAAATATGTCTCGGAAAAATTCGGCATGCCCACGCTTACGGACATCCTTGCCGAACTTGAGAAACCGGGTCGCGACCCGCGTGAAAAGTTTGAGATATTCAGTTTTACGGAGGGTGTAAACACGATCGGTGATCTGAAGATCGGTATGAAATTACCCGGTATCGTCACAAACGTGACAAACTTCGGTGCCTTCGTCGACGTCGGTGTTCACCAGGACGGACTGGTTCACATCAGCCATCTCGCGGACAAGTTTGTAAAGGATCCAAAAGAAGTGGTTACGGTTCAGCAGAAGGTAGACGTGACGGTCGTGGAGGTTGACGTTGCCAGAAAAAGAATCGGCTTGTCTATGAAGAGCGATCCTTTCGCCCAGACCGATGCACCTGCCCAGAAACAGCAGGGTGCTCAGAAGAAGCATCACCGGCCAAAGGAAAAAGAAGTGAGTATGGAGGAAAAGCTCGCGATGCTGGTCAACAAGTTCAAGAAGTAGTCGTATCCCTCCTATCGCCGCGGAGAAAAGACGATGACGTTTACCGCTGTGTTGCTAACGGCGTCTGCGTGCAGGCTTCCGGTTATAGGAACGTTTTTTATTCACCTTTTTAGTCATAAGCTTTTTACTTGACTCCATCCGGTAGTTTGGCGACTTGACGTAGTTCTTGCGCGCGAAATTGCGGTTGTGCTTTGCGTACGTATAGGGCGATCTGCTCGCCGGATACTTTGTCAGCGTTTTCCGGCGCAACGCCAGGGCTGATGTATTGATCTGCCTCGCATTCCTGGCATTGCTGTAGAAGTTATGGTCGCGGAAATCAAGCCGGAGTGTAAATTCATTCGAGGATCGCACTGCTGTTCCAAGCTCCCCGGTCAGCATCTCGCGGCTGTAACCGACGAACATATTCTTGCTGAGTCTGAATCCGGCCGTAAGCGCCGCCGCGCCCCCTGTCCGGTAAGAACCACCAAATGTGATCTTGCTGTTGAACGTATAGAACAAACCGGCATCGATCTGGTTCTGCCCGTTGGACAGGTTTCTGAAATAAAGTACCGGTTCCAGAAGATCCCGGTCCCCGGCCAAAGGAAGTGTGACATTCAGGAATCCAGTGTAAAACGCCGGGAACTGACTCGTAGAATCGGTTAGTCCCACGAGGTTGCTTATCCGGTTTGCTGCTCCGCCTAACGTGACGTAACGTGTCTTCAGGCTGAGTCCGAAGGAGAAATCGATCTTGGAAGCACTGTTCGCCCCTTCGGTGAGAAGAACATCGTTCTGATCAATGGCGTCAACCCGGGAATAGTTGATCCGGGAATTGATGTACTCGGCAGATACACCCATTGACAACAGGTTTGTATCCGTAAACCGGACGTGATAGGCAAAGGCGCCGGATGCGTAAAGGTTCTGATTCACACCGGCATTTTCCTGATAGAAATTCAATCCGGTGCCAAGGCGATGCCGCGCGAAAGGCGTATGTACGCTGACAAAGATTGTCTGCGGAGAACCGCTCGCCCCCGCCCATTGTTGCCGGTAAGAAAGCGTGGCCGATCCCAGTGTGTTGCCCGCAACGGAGGGGTTATACAAGAATGAATTGGTCAGCTTCTGACTGTAGACCGGAATGTCCTGAGCACGGAGGAGACCGGTACCATGGACTGTTATCAGCAGCAAAAGCAGTTTGGGTAGTTGTCTCATCATCGGCTCTTGATTATGGATACGGTTCG
>CBKWFZ010000282.1:0-5663 GCA_966673785.1 uncultured bacterium | reverse complement strand
CGAGATAGACAGGTTTGTTTATGTAGCAGCGCATGCGCTCCGGGGACCGCTTGCCACCATTCGCGGTCTTGTAAATCTCGCGGGTACGCATGCCGACACAGATGAGCAGAAATTTATTGTCAATCAGCTCGACAAGAATGCGCGTAAGCTCGACGACAAAATCCATAACTTGATCTATTTTTCGGAATCTGACAAAGGGTTCGAAGCAAAAGCGCATTCGATTTCAGCTGAAGAGCTCGCCTGTCACCTTGAGTCCGTTGCCCGGGAGGCAATGCCCGGAAACTCTCCAAACGTGAGATGCTCGATGACGCACGACTTCGAGGATGCCGAAATGATGAAGTCGCTTTTCGGAAACCTGGTTTCATTTTTCACCCGGCAACAAGTGTCTTTTAAGCCCGAGTTTACCCTTGACGCGCATACAAAAGAATCGACCGTCGAGATGATTTTTTACGCCAGAGGTTTTGCGCATCATCCGATGCTCCGGCAAAAGCTCTCAATCGTGAATTGCGGTTATTCGGAAATTTTGAATCATCCCGAGCTGTTGAACTTTTATGCCGCGAAAAAAGTCTTGTTCCGCCTTAAGGGCGAAATGCAGTTCGTGATGTCGGGTCTTGATGAATACACCGTGCTGATGACTATGCCCCGGCCGGATGTTGTGAACGATAAGTTAGCAAACGACGAAAAGCATGAAGACGATCCTGGTCGTTGATGACTTCGCTGCAATGCGAAGAGTTATTTGTGCCATCCTTGAACGCAACGGCTACATGACGGCTCAGTCCGATAGCATCAGCACTTCACTGGCGCTTCTTAATGATCCCGAAATTTCAATTGACCTCGTGCTGACGGATTTCCTGCTGCGAAATGAGAATGGACATCAGCTATTGGGCATGATAAGACAACATTCGGTCGTGCCCGACATACCTCTGATTTTCATGTCAACTGAAAAATATCCGGCTCGGCTGCTTGAGCAGGGTGGCTTGCAGTTCGCGGGCTGGATCAGAAAGCCGGTTAATCCGGACCTGCTTCTTTCTAAGATTGAGAAGACACTGTTTTAGATCGTCATCCTTTTTCTGGCAAGGATATTCCAATCGGAAAAATCGTTACCTTTCAATAAAGGTACTATTCCATGCGCTTGCTACCCGCATTATTTTTTGCACTCTCTCCACTTGCCGGTTTCGGACAGACCATTGTGTCTTCTCCGGACAAAACTGTTAGCGTCACTGTTACCGGTGGTGCCAAGCTTTTGCTTTCCGCGCGCCATGGAAATCATGTCGTGCTTGAACCGTCGCAGATCGGATTGGAACTCGCAGCGGTCCGTGAAGACTGGTCTTTCCGGCGTACAAGTATTCAGGAAGTTGATGAGCTCATTCTTTCGCCTGTCCCGGAGAAAAGGAAACGGATAGCTGACCATTACCGCGAACTCACGATTCAGTTTCGTTCCAGGTTCAGCCTCCAGGTTCGCGTCTACAACGACGGATTCGCGTACAGGTTCGTCACATCAATAAAGGATTCCATAACAGTGACGAATGAACTAGCCCGTTACGCAATTCCCGGGAATACTTATTGTCATGGATCGTATGTCAGAAAGCGCGCTGATGCGGATATCTTTCATACCGCGTTTGAGGAGCCATATCTCGCCGCGGCCACCGATAGCATCGGTAACGACAAGTTGTTCTTTTCACCTTTGCTGATCAGCTTTTCACGGGGGCACCGCATGGTAGTGACCGAATCCGATCTGGAGGATTATCCGGGGATGTTTCTCCGGTTCGGTAATGACCGCATCTTGGAAGGCGTGAATGCTCCGTTTCCGTTGGCTGTACGCATGACGGATGGCGAATTTCCACAGGAGGTGGTTACGCAACGTGCCAGCTATATTGCACGAACACGAGGCACGCGTACCTTCCCATGGCGCGTTTTTCTTTTGTCCGAAAAAGACAGCGATCTCCCTGGGAACGATCTGGTTTACCGCCTTGGGTCTCCATCGCGAATTAAAGATACATCATGGATCAGGCCCGGGAAGGGAACCGACGAATGGATCATCGGGATTAACCTGTTCAACGTTCCGTTCAAGGCGGGCGTGAACACCGCGACGTACAAATACTACATTGATTTCGCGAAACGTTTCGGATTTGAACGGATCATGATGGACGCCGGATGGAGTGACTATAAAGACTTGTTTTCGATAAATCCGGATATCGATATGGAAACGATTTCCGCCTACGCAAAACAGCAAGGCGTATCCCTCAGTATGTGGACACTTGCATCGACACTGGACCGGCAGCTCGAACCCGCGCTCGAACAGTTTAAAAAGTGGGGCGTGGATTTTATCATGACTGATTTTATGGACCGCGATGACCAGAAAATGGTGAACTTCTATCATCGCATTGCCGAAGCATGTGCACGGAAAGAAATTATGATCATGTTTCATGGAGGTTTCAAACCGGCAGGCTTCAGCAGAACATGGCCGAATGCCGTCACACGTGAAGGTGTGCTCGGCTCCGAATACAATATCTGGAGCGATAAGGCGACACCGAATCACGATCTTTTGTTGCCATTTATCAGGATGACAGCGGGTCCCATGGATTATGAGCCCGGGCTTCTCGACAACGCAACCAAAGAAACGTTTCGTCCAATAGGAGGGAAGGTGATGTCCATGGGAACACGTATGCATCAGGCAGCGATGTTTATCGTGTATGAAAGTCCGATCCAGCTCTTTTCAGGAAATCCTTCCCAGGGATTGCTTGAGCCCGATTTCATGAAACTGATCGGAAGCATTCCCACGGTGTGGGATGAAACGATTGTACGCGACGCGAGATTGGGCGAGTATATTATCACGGCGCGAAAACGTGGCGAAGACTGGTATATAGCGGGCATGACAAACTGGACCGCGCGTACCGTATCCGTTAGCTTTGACTTTCTGGATGATTTGCAATACTCGGCCATCGTAGCCACGGACGGTGTCAACGCGGATCGCTATGCGTCAGATTATCATATTGAGCGAAAACAAATTGACCGCGCTTCGCGTCTGGATATTTCAATGGCGCCCGGTGGCGGGTTCGTGATTGTGCTTTCGAAGTGACGAAGTCACTGGAACTTTACCAGTTCGAGTTGTCTGGTCTTTTCCCGCATGTAGAAGGCAATGGTTTGATCCTTGCTTCGCAGGTAGCTTTTGTAACGGTAGTCGATTCTCGTTTTTGGATCAAAAAGCTCATACTGGTCAATTTTCTGTTCCAGAAGACGTGTTTCGTTGGTGTAGCTGAACCCGTCTGAGATATTTCCCCTGAGATAAAAGTAGTGGTGCACATACGACTCGTCCGCAATTGCATGGCTGACCGAGGAGATAGTAAGCGATACAAACAAACCGGCAAGCGATGACATGGGCAGAATGGGTGTATGGCCATGACTTACTTCCTTTTGAGTACCGACCTTTAAAAGAATGTTTGTTGAGTCGAGTTTTTGAACCACAATAAACGGTTTACCAAGGTTGTCCATAACGTCACGGACGTTACGGTTGTTGAATACGCGCCGTCCCGCGTCATCCCGCAACATCCCCGTCTGTCCGGCGTATGCCACATCGTAGGGTATTGAAAAATTGGATATGAGATTCTCTCCGTCGAAAACTTTTACATGGAAACCTTTGTCTTTGATGATCCTGTAGAGCATTCCGTCATGCCATATCGACTTGTATTGCGTGTGACCGGGCTCTGGAATTGATATGGAGGCGACCTTGCCTGACCGTGTATCGATGGTAGTCCAGTGTGTCACACTGTTCTTGTTGTTGAAACTGTAATCGTTCTTGTCGTGTGTAATCACAATCTGGCCATTTGAACGATAGATCTTTACAGGTTGAAATGCCTGTCCTGCGGTGATCAGCGACCCTTCTTCAATAAAGGCAATGCCCGATCTCCGGTCAATCGTATTGGGTGGTAAGACGTACTTAACATCCTCGATAACGCGTCCGGCATCGATCCGCATTAACCCGAGTTCGTTCGACCTGGTCCAGTAGAAGAAGGTTAGTGTTTCGTCAATGGCTGTTACAAGAAGCTCATCGGGAATAGTCCCGCATTGAATTACCGTCTTTTTGCTCGTGCTTGGATTGTACGCAAGCATCTTGAGAATCGCCTTTTTATTGACTTCTTCAGCAAAGTAGAATAACAGTTCTTCACCCTTTCGCATAACGGCGACTTTTTCTTTACCATACAGTTCGGCTATGACAAGATGTTGTTTTTCGCCGTCGGGTGCGATGAGAACCCAGTGTTCACTCGTGAATGGGTTGATCTGGCTTCCTGGCTGCGCGTCGCGGTAAAATGTGACAACCGTATCACCTATCAGGAACCGTTGAAGCGTTTTCAGATTTTTCGACGAGAGTTCAATGGTGCCGTAGGACTTCTGCCCTGAAGCTGTCAGTGCGCATACCAGTAAAAGGGCTGCTGACGAGATTTGCCTGATCATAGTTGGGACAACAGTTTAATGAAAATAGGTAAATTCCAAATCATGAACAATAGACGGTTCGGCGAGTTAGCAACATATCGTTAATATTATGTTCACAATCGTAACATAACGGCCGATACCGGACATGCATCAAAATCAAAAAGCGTGATTAACGGCTGATTTTGACAATACCATAGCTGGCATAATTCTGTATACCGTGATGTAACCAAGATCCTCTTCCATGTTTAAATCACACCTTGCTGTCGCAATCCGGAAACTATGGGCTGAGCGCCTTTTTGCACTGTTGAGTATTTCGGGTCTCTGCCTCGCCACCGTTTCCGCAACCATCATCCTGATTTATGTCTCGTATGAGCGGAGTTATGACAAGTTCATATCGGCAGACGTTTATCGCGTCGTTTATCATGGATACGAACATGATGTCGAGACGGGGCAATCCGCACAGGGTGTGCCGGCCCTGGCCGTTGCTATCGAAAACGATCTTCCACAGTTCGAGGACGTAGTCCGGTTTGCGCATACCGGTCCGTTCATGCAGGATCCGGTCATGGAATCAGGTGATAAAAAATTCAGGGAGTCTCGAATTTATTTCGCAGATCCCGCCATGCTCTCGGTGTTTTCTTTCGCGATGCTGGCAGGAGATCCGTCGAAAGCGCTAACGGAACCGAACCAGGTTGCATTGAGCGAGTCAGCAGCAACCAAATATTTCGGATCAGAATCTGCCCTCGGAAAAACAGTTACCTTCCATCAGGGGGAACGCGGGAAAACTGATCTCGTTGTTACAGCGGTTTATCAGGATATGCCTGACAACGCGCATTTTCATGCCGACTTTCTTGTTTCGTTCGCGACCCTTCCTTTTAATCTTGACGGCGACTGGGACTGGGGCAATTTCTACATATACGTACGGCTCAGACCAGGCGTTGATAAGGAGGCACTTGAACAGGAGATCCCTGCGCTGTTGGAGAAACATGTGGGTAAACAACTTCAGGCAATGTCTGAAGCTGGCTTCCGGGTCGCGTTTACACTCCAGCCGGTACACGACATTCATCTGCAGTCGTCGTTGTGGGGCGAGTTGGAGCCCAATGGCGATAAAAGCACGATCCGGTTTCTTGAGGCAGTCGCGATTGCCATGCTTCTGATAGCATGGATTAATTACCTTAATGTTTCAATTGCGAGATCATCACAAAGTGCGAAGTCGATCAGCATACGAAAGATCA
>CBKWFZ010000281.1:0-5674 GCA_966673785.1 uncultured bacterium | reverse complement strand
CCACGGGTGGCCTGAACGCGGTCGTTGTTGCCGCGGGCATTGTCAATAATGCTTTGATCGGGCACGCGATCCAGCATTGGTCGCGATTCCATCAGCATACGCAGGTATTTCATCTGCGCCGCTCCCGGTAGGTCAATCGCTACGTACCAGGGATGGTGTGGTCCGTTTACGGGATGTCGGTTCGGCGCATACATCTGCCATATGTCATGGCAACCATAGGTGTGACCAAATGCGCCGGCGAACACATCCAGATAGGCGTGTTTGCGGATATCATAAGCGCTTGACGTTCCCAGGTCCCTGGCATTGAAGCACACAGGATGATCTTCGTACAGTGTCTCGCCGTCAATTACGGGTTTCACCGGCGTCTTGTTGTAGGCAACCTGGATCCGGTCCCATACGTTGTTCTCGCGGCAGTGTCCGGTCTGAAACATGTTGAAGTCAAGCCATGGGTCCTGATGAAACCACTTCGTTGATCCCGCATCCTCCATACTGTTCGGCTGGGGATGAAAGGTCATCAGCGCCTTTTCCGGACCACCCACGCCTTCGGTTATCCCTTCCGCCATCGATCGCCAGATAGCCACATCGTTGTCGTTGCGCGGATTGCGATCGCCCCCGAGAATCCAGATTATGTTTTTCCTGTTCTTGTAGCGCTTACCGAGCCATTCGCCATAAACTCTCGCATTTGCGACGTTGAAAATTTCAGGCCCGGTACCCCAGCGATCCTTATAGACCTTGTCACCCCATGTAGGTAAGAGGCCGATATAGAGTCCGAGTTCATTTGCCTTGTCGATGATAAAATCGACATGCTGAAAATAGGCTTCGCGTGGTTTGGTCGGATCATCGTTTTCGAGAGGTGTTTCCCCATAGGGATTAGGATCGTGCAGCCCGTCCAGTTCCGCAAGCACCACGGCTTGTATCACTGTAAATCCTTTTTCGGCACGGTTTTTCAAATACATTTCTGCCTCCTCGCGATTGAGACGGTGAAATAACTCCCATGCGGTGTCTCCAAGCCAAAAGAATGGCTTCCCATCCTGAGTTTGCAGGTACCGCTGGTTTTCGGAAACCTTGAGTTGTCCGAATGCCGCGGACACTGAGCATACAAGAATTAAAAAGAGGGATCTCATATGTTATACGCTGGTTGTGATAATTCGCTGTACTAATACCTAAAGGGTCGTGATATCCTTTACTTGCTGTCGAATATCGGACATTTCAAATATCTGCTTCCACCCTGCATTGAACAGAATTGGCTTTGCACGTTTGCTGATTTTATAAGCGGCGTCAGAAAACGTGCCGTTGACTTCCTTGAAAAGTACGGCGATCTGGATGCGAAGGTGTCCGAGTACAAAGTCCCGGGCCGCGGCTTCGGGTACGCCTAGTGCGATCACATTGTCATATCCCTCACGAACCACTTCCATACATGTTTGAGCGAGGGTTTCAACCATAGCTGGTTCAAGAATGGCCATCTGCTCAAGCGTAATGCGGTGAACGCGGTCGATGGGTTGATACATGTGTTTTGCAATTTCTTCACCAAGTTGGTAATGACTTTCATTTCCAGACATCAACGCAACGACAATGGATTGTTTTGCCGAAATTCCGCCGTAGAAGTCTCTGAACGCTGCTTCAGTCGGCTCCCAGTTAAATATTGTTGGGTGGCACGGATGAGCGATTACGTAGCCAATGTCGTCCCGGTGATAGAGTACCCCATCAAGTGGAGCGGCGGGATCAAGTGTCAGTACTACCGCTCCGGGCTTCATCAACGGAATGATCTCTTCACTTATTCGGCCGATTGTGACGTCGGGTACTGCAAGAATGACAACATCGGCGGATGGAACAGCGGCATTCTGCGACGTGACTGAGACTCCGCGCGCGCGCAATCGCTCGATACACACTTCGGCTATTTCAACGTAGGAAACTTCATACCCGGGATATTTGATAAAATTATCGGTGAGGCGGCATCCCATTTTTCCTCCGGCTCCGACAAGCGCTATTTTCGTTGACATAATATTGGTTTTAATCTTTTTCTTTCAAACTGACAAACTGGGGCAGGCTCAACAGGTACGCGACCCCATCAGCTGCCCACTGTTTTTCTTTTGCAATCGTTTCGTGGATATCGTCTCCTGGTGGCACCCACTGCTCCAGAATCGCGCTCTCGCACCGGTTATAAAGACTTACCTTTTCCAGCAGGTTCGGTATATCAGTCATGCCATTTCCGGCTCTCGCGCCTTCAACTGTAAACCCCATTTTGTGTGGCAGCCGGGTAATAGTAAAGTCCTTGATGTGGAGATTGATCGTATGAGGCGCGAGTTCTGCGATCACTGTATCAAGACCCTCGCCGGCGCCGAGACTGTTGGCTGAGTCGAGGCAGACGCCAACGGCCCGGCTGCTGACTGATTCCATGATGAACGCAAGTTCCCTGGCCTTCAGCCGGTCATGATTTTCGATTCCCACTTTAACATTGGCACTACGGAGTTCCGGCAATGCAAGCTGGAGAGTCTCAATAATTGTCGGGACCGACGGCTCATGCAAAGAATTGTCGGTAACAAAGCGTATAAGGGGGGCGTTAACGATGTGGGCAAGCTCGACGTATCGCAAGAGGTGTTCAAAGGTTAATCCCCGTGCGCCGAGTTCCACACGTATTCCTTCGTCCGCCGTCCTCGCTGCAAATTCCTTAAGTCTTTTCAAAGGCCATTCGTGAACGGGAAGGTTGTCGCCGAGTTGGATCGTATCGACGCGAAAGTGTTTTGCAAAAGCAATCAGCCCCTGCTCCGTCAACGATGGCTTAATGCCCCGTTCCGGTATCCCGATCGCCCATCCAAACGTGTAACTGCTGATTCCGAGTTTCATGGCCTGCCTATGATAATGCTAAGCTAGATGTATTGCAGGTTGCAGGCTGCTGCTTTTTTGCCGGATTCTGATGCTATTTTGCCCGCGGATATCCGGGAAAACGGGCCCTTGATGCACGCCTTGCCGCGGTTTGTGGTATATTCGTAATGCTGCAACCTTACCCCGCCATGTTCAATAAAAGTCACTTATCCGCCATTTTTATGATCGTGTCAGCCTCTTGTGCATTTGCACAAAAGGATGTCCAGAAGAAGTTTCAGACTCAGATGATTGAAGTGAACGATGGTGGAGTCGTAGTCTTGCCGGAAGGCCACTTCCAATTAGCGGCAAGTTTATCGATGGATGGAAAATCCAATGTCACCATCAGGGGAGCAGGTCGTGAAAAGACGATCCTCAGCTTCAAAGGACAGTTGACCGGCGCGGAGGGACTGAGAATCACGAACGGAAAGAATATCATCATTGAAGATTTGACCATACATGATGCGAAAGGCGATGGTATCAAAGTCCAGCAGGTTGATGGAATCGTGTTTCGTAACATAACGACAGGATGGACAACCGGCGCAAATGAAAAGAATGGCGGCTACGGAATATACCCCGTTCAATGTTCGCAGGTACTGATTGACAGTTGTGTTGCTTTCGGAGCCAGTGATGCAGGGATCTATGTCGGCCAGTCAAGGCACATTATTGTCAGAAATTCGCGGGCGTTTGAGAACGTGGCCGGTATTGAAATCGAAAACTCGCTTTACGCTGATGTCCATGACAATGAAGCCTTCAACAACACGGGCGGTATCTTGATTTTTGATCTTCCCGACCTGGTTCAGAAGGAAGGCGGATTCGTTAGGGTTTTTCGCAATTCAATACGGGAGAATAATCACGTCAATTTCGCACCCAAAGGTAACATCGTCGGCAAGGTTCCGCAGGGCACGGGACTGATGATTCTGGCTACACGAAACGTGGAAGTTTTTGAAAACAAGATCACTGATAATATTACTGCAGGTACCGCTATCGTTAGCTATTATATTACCGAAAATCCGATTAAGGATCGGGAATATAAGCCGTTTCCACACTCAATATTTCTGCATGATAACTATTTTGAACGTGAGCGCGTAAGGGCAACCGGAAAGGGCCGTATGGGCAAGATGTTTCGCTTTAAACTTCGTTTCGGAAAAGATGTACCTCATATTATCTATGATGGTATCGAAGACGATGCCATGAAGGATCGCAGGATTTGTTTTAGTAACAACACGAATGTTTCTTTCGTCAACATTGATGCCGGAAACAAATTCAAAAACAAGTCGCGAGACATGTCGCCTCATAAATGTGAACAACCCCGTCTTCAGCCGGTTACGCTAAACGTTTCAATGCGATGAAATTTTCATTGTTCTTCTTCGCACTGCTGTTATTTGGGACCGGCTATCTTGCACCGTCCGAGGTTGCCGTTAAACGTCAGGACCGGCTGTCAGAATTTGGTTTTTTCACCGGTAAATTATCTGCCTTGAACCCCACGCAAGGGGTTATCCGGTACGATGTGAATACGGCGTTGTTTAGCAACTATGCGGAAAAGCTAAGGTTCATAAAACTTCCCGACGGTACAGCGGCGACTTACCGGGATTCAACCGCATTTGAACTTCCCGTTGGGACGATACTGATCAAGAATTTTTTTTACCCGCGTGATTTTCGCCACCCAAACGGGGATCGGCTTATCGTCGAAACGAGGTTGCTGGTGCGCCAGGCTGACGCATGGGAAGCGTGGCCTTACATATGGAACGAGGAGCAAACGGAGGCTCATTACGATCCTGCAGGTGAGATAAAAACGGTCTCGTACATCGCGAAGAACGGCAGGAAGAAGGAACTCTTGTACGCGATTCCCAATAAGAATCAATGTAAAGGGTGTCATATCAAAAACGAAAAACTGGAACCCATCGGCGTGACAGCACGACAACTGAACCGGCCGACTCCTTTGGATAACGCAGCCGGAAATCAACTCGTCAGATGGAACCGGATCGGAATATTAAATGCGTTGCCCGATGCGAGTCATGTTCCGGCGTTGGCGGTATGGGACGATCCCTCAACCGGCACATTGGAAGAGCGCGCACGCGCGTATCTCGATGCTAATTGCGGTCACTGTCATTCGGAGCTTGCGCCGGCAGCTACATCCGGGCTTTTCTTGAACATATTCGAGCACCGCCCTCTGCACCTGGGTGTCGGCAAAACTCCTGTGGCGGCCGGTCGCGGCTCCGGGAATCTTCAGTACGACATTGTGCCTGGAAAACCGGATCAAAGTATCCTCCTTTTCCGGATGAAAACCAACGACCCGGCGATAGCCATGCCCGAGCTGGGGCGGGAACAGGTTCATGCTGAAGGTGTTGCCCTTATCGAAGAATGGATTAGAAAGGGAAATTTCTAGTGACAAGCGCATGGGTCAGGGTGCAAGCGTTTTTTTATTATGGCCGAAAACGCTTAGATTGAATGATTCAATTTTGTTTGCGACTGCATGAAAAAGAAATTTCCTGACCGGCCTCAGAAACCTCATCTGCTTAAGGTCAGGCAGCCTGCGGAAAATTCCTTTATCCTGAAAGGCGACGCAATTGCATGGAACAACCCCTGGCATTTTCACCCGGAAATTGAGCTGCTTTATTGTATCCGCGGCAAGGGCATGAATTTCGTGGGAAATTTCATGAGTGAAATTGAAGAGGGTGAGATTTTGCTTTTTGGAAAGAACCTGCCACATACGCGGCAACGGGATAAGGGCTACTATGCATCCCATCCTCACGAAACTCCCGAAACGATCGTCATCCAGTTTCGTGAAGACTTTCTCGGAGGGGAAATATTC
>CBKWFZ010000280.1:0-5675 GCA_966673785.1 uncultured bacterium | reverse complement strand
AAATATAAACTGTTCCGTAGTCCGGTAATGTTTCTGTCGAAATCATCAGGCAGCCTTCGTTCGGATACTTCGTATGACCTGTCGGTGAGCGTGAACGTGTATAGCATCGCGTTCCTTTCGTCGATGAAATAACTGAGCATCATTGTGCGCGGGCCAAGCTTCTCCTGCAGCACTGCCGGGGCAGGAGAGAAGGAATTATATTTCAGGTTATAGTAGGCCGGAAATCCGGTCTCGAGTCTTTTGGTGAATGCGTCGTACGTCCGGGTAAGCTCGGCATACGTTCGTCGCAGGTACTCCTCCTCCTTTGCATCGGGCTTCCGGGCAAGGTTCTGGGCACATAGCGTCATCGCGGACTTCAATTGCTTTTCTTCTTCGAGCATGGTCGCCGGAATACCGGCAAAGCTTTTTGCATTTGAATCCGATATCGCCCCCAGCAATACGGCGGCTTTGCTTTTTTCTGAAAAGAAGAACGCCTTCTCAAAATAGGCTTTCTTTTTCCATGCGGCCTGTGCTGCGAGTACCGAAATCCGGACACCATCGGCGTACACTTCGTTTGCAATTGCGCCGAGGGCAATCTTGTCGCTTTCGTTAGTGATCTGATGGCGCAGGCGGTCGATCAGGCTATCGCAGCTGTGAAGTGAATTCAGGGCAAGAACGAGGTCCGAGAATTTTAACGTCTTTCTCAGGTATCGCAGCTCCAGTGCCTGGGCTTTGTACATGAGGCTGTAAAGCAAAACATTTCCGTCATAGAAACTCTTAACGAGCGGATTGACGGTGACCTCCGTTTTAGTAAATTGGGTATGATTGGCGATCAGGGCCTCCTGGTAATAAGACAACGCTCCGTCAAATTCGTCCGTTCCTCTGGCAAGATTCCCCATTGCGTTCAGCACACGCGAAATTTCCGGATGTTTGCCCGGATAAACCTTGCGGTACATCGACAGTGACTGCTCGTAGTATGTCCGGGCGGTCGATGTATTCTTCATCCGCTCGTAAGTCTGGCCAAGGTTGAAAAGTACGAATGCTTTCGCGGGGTGATCCGTCGTATAGATCTTGTTCCAGATCGTAAGCGCCGACTCAAAATTATTGATCGCATCGCCGAAAAGCTCCTGACGTGAATAGAGGTATCCTATATTGGTTTTTGCTATGGCGATTTTCGCATCAGAAGCGCCATGGACGGATTCATAGATCTCAAGGGCCATCTCATAATGGTCAAGCGCCTTGTCGAGGTCTGAATGCGTGTAAACGAGTCCGAGGTCATTTAAAGAGGCGGCAATCTGTTCGTCGTTTGGCGGTAGCAGTTTCCGCCGCGTCAACAAGGAAAGAGAGAGTTGTTCTTCGGCCTGATTGTATTTTCCGGTTGCGCGAAGCAGATTGCCCAGGTATGCCTGAGTCTCTGCCGCGTCGAGTGTTTCTCCCTTTCCGGAGGTCTCCCAATGCGTAAGCGCGCGTTGCAGGTTATCCAACGCGAGGTCATTCCTTCCCCGTGACATATTCAAAGCCCCCAGCGTTGTGTTGAGGATGGCTTCATCAGACGGTGTTGCCGCAGACCCCGGCGCCGAGAGTGCCCTAAGGATCTTTTCGGCCTCTTCCCATTTACCGTCGCGGATCAGCGTTCTCGCCTCCGTATTGCGGTCCCTGAACAGGTTGTCCTCCCTGATTGGCTGTTGCGCCTGCAGGTTAATGCAGGTCAGGATAAGCATGGTTTTGAATACAGTCTTCATAATCAGAACCGGTAAAAGTAACTGATCGTAGTAACCATCTCGCGGGTCAGGCCGTCAGGGTTATGGTCGCGTTGAACGATCTTATGGCCAAATAGAAGCCTGACACCAGTGCGTACGCTGAACTGGTATCCAACGGTACCAATACCTGAAAGCGCAAGGCCTTTAGCGCCCTCCGGCCTGACCGTCTCGCCTTCGAGGTTTTCGATCTTATCATTCGTCACACGATAAATCGGCAGCAGCCCGACGGAGAAGTTAAGTCTGGAAAAACGGAAATTTCGTTCCACCCGGAACATAATATCGGTACCGCGTTTCAACTTTCGCGCGGGGGCATATTTGGCAATGTAATCCGCGGTGTGATCGCTGTTTTCCCATTCGGACCAGACGAACTCGTTGCCATTGGCATTGAACGGATGCTGTACACCCGTCGCAAAAAGCCACTCGCGCGTGATCAGCGAAATACCGGTAATAAAGTCGTACGTGCCGAGGCTGGTCTGGTAGTACATAGGCAAGGGCATGCCGGCTTCCTTTTGATTCGCGTTATTCGTAGGAATCTTGCCGCCTACTGAGATGTTGATGTCAAACCGCTCCGTGCTGATCAGAGAACGGGTGAAGCAGACAGAGATGTCGCCGAGTCCGGATGTTTTGCCAAGGCTCCCGGACGCGGTTTGATAGGGTACCTTTACCTGAAAGCTGGTCCTGGAATTTATGCTGAAGTTGAAATCGGCCGTAGCCACCATTATTTTCGGCGTGATGGGGGTTGTTCCTCTGTAGAGGCTGACCTCCATGGAACGAAGCCTGAAGTCGATCTTCCTGTTAAAGGGCTGGTCCGGCTTCATTGCACCCATCGTGCAGAAACCGGCATCGCTGCATCCCTGCCCCGCAGCCATTGTAGCTGAGGCAAGCATGGCAATGAACAATAGGGGAGTTGCCCGTAAGTCCATAGAAGCGTTTGTTAGGGTGTGTCTTAAACAAGTTACTTAAAAAAATAAAAACCCTAAGCGCTGCTCAGGGTTTTCGTTTGTATCGTCTTGCGGAACCCGCTTACATTCCAAGTGACTGGTTTTCGATAGAGGCAAGTTCCAGGATCTTTTCGTATTCGGCCGGGCTCAGGTCATTGTAGAAGTAATGAACGGGGTCAACCTGTCTTCCGTTGATCAACACTTCATAGTGGAGGTGCGGCGCCGTTGAGGTACCGGTGTTCCCTACGTATCCGATCAGATCACCACGGCGTACCTGCTGACCATTGCGGACTGCGAAGTCATGCATATGTGCGTAACGTGTATGATACCCGAATCCGTGATCGATTTCAACCTTCTTGCCATAACCACTGAATTTCACCTCCACGGAGGTAACCTTTCCGTCTGCCGTGGCATAGATCGGCGTGCCTATCGAAGCGGCGAAGTCAATACCGGTGTGCATCTTTCTTACCTTATAGATAGGGTGGGTGCGCATCCCGAATCCCGATGCAAGGGCCATCAGCTTCTTGTTGGAGACCGGCTGAATCGCGGGGATTGCGGCGTAAAGCTTTTCCTTATTTTCGGCAAGCTTCACGAGCTCGTCCTGGGATTTTGATTCGATGTAAAGTTTACGCCGAAGCTTGTCGACCTTTTCATGGAGGTCGATGATCATATCCTGGTCGATGATTTCTTTTTCCCGGATGTCGGCATAGCGTTCCGATCCGCCGACGCCGGCTTCGCGGATTGCTTTGTCAATGGGCTCGGCTCCCAGCACGACACGGTAGATGTTGTCGTCCCTATTTTCGATTCCGGTAAGGATCTCGTTGAGCCTTTCAATCTCGCGGTCGAGTTTGGTAATGTAGAACTTCTGTTCGACGATCTTGTTTTCGAGGATAACCGTTTTGGGAGAGGGGAAGTAATTGATCTGAAGCAGAACCAGTCCCGCCGCCACGATGATGATCAGCGCCACAATGCCGAGGGCATTGAGTACAACGTCGCTGGTCTTCGTCTTAACGCGTTCGTACTTACACGTTTCCGTGTCGTAGTAATACTTGATTTTTGCCATAAACGATCAGCAATTAAGTAATTTTTGGCCGAAAAGCCTTGACCACCCCTTCATTACATTCGATGAACGGTCCTTCCAGCAGGTCTATGCAATACGGTATTGCCGGAAAAACCGCCTCGAGGCACTCTCGTATAGCCTTCGGTTTACCCGGTAAATTTACGATTAAAGTTTGGTGCCTGATGCCCGCTGTCTGACGCGAAAGGATGGCCGTTGGCACGTATGTAAGACTTTTGGCCCTCATGAGCTCGCCAAAACCCGGCATGATCTTGTCGCAAACGGCCTCCGTTGCCTCCGGTGTAACGTCTCTTTTTGCAGGGCCGGTGCCTCCTGAAGTCACGATAAGGCAGCATTTCCGGACATCGGCCATGTCGATCAGCGTCTTTTCGATCTGATCCTGTTCGTCCGGAATTATTGCGTATTCCTGCTCCCAGGCGCTTTTTATGAACTCTCGTAACGTTGCAACGATCGCTTTTCCGGGAAGGTCCTCGTAAATCCCCTGGCTTGCGCGATCGCTTACATTGATTATTCCTATCCGGATCATTCGTTATTCTGATTTTGCAGTCTGCCCTTCCTTGAGTTTTCGCCCCTTGCGAAATACCTGGCGGCCCTTGTTGACGCCCTTTCGTAGTTCGCGTTGCTCCTCTTCGGGGAGTGCGATGATGTCCTTGCATTCGTCCGAGCAACAGCCTGAAAACTTTTCCGCGCAGGATGTGCACTGGATGAAGAGCAGGTGGCATGCATCATTTTTACAATTCGTGTGGTCGTCGCACGGCGCGCCACACTGGTGGCAATGGGCGATAATGTCAGGGGTTATGCGCTCTCCAAGCCGTTCGTCGAAGACGAAGTTCTTCCCGATGAACCTGTTCTCGATACCTTTTTCACGGACTTCCTGCGCGTATTTGATGATGCCGCCATCCAATTGGAAAACATTGTTGAATCCAAGGTGCTTCAGCCATGCACTTGCTTTCTCGCACCGGATACCTCCCGTGCAATACATAAGGAGATTTTTGCCCTTGCCTTCCCGGATCAGATCTTCTGCAATCTGGAGTTCTTCACGGAATGTGTCAACGTCCGGACAAATTGCACCCTTGAAATGTCCTACCTCACTTTCGTAATGATTTCGCATATCAATGAGAATCGTATTCGGATCTTCGGCAAGTTCGTTGAACTGTTCGGCCCCGACATGGACGCCACCGTCGGTAACGTCAAAGGATTCATCATTGAGGCCGTCAGCGACGATCTTTTTCCGGACAAGGATCTTCAGTTTAAAGAACGATTTTCCGTTGTCTTCAACGGCGACGTTTAAGCGGACCCCATTTAGAAACGGGATGCCATAGAGAAAGGTGCGAAAATCTTCCAAACGGGCCGCAGGGACACTGATTTGCGCATTAATTCCCTCATTCGCCACATAGATGCGTCCAAGGACACCGATCTCCTCAAAATTGCGGTATAAATCGTTTCTGAAGGCGGCGGGATCGTCGATCCGATGATAACGGTAAAAAGATATGGTTACCCTTTCCTCCGCCGACGACCGGATCTTCTCCTTGAGAAGGCGGCCGTTGATTCTGTTGTGTAAAGCCATAAAGCCCTGATCAATAGCAGGTTAATCAGATTCTTTAGTAAAAGAAACTGCAAAGATAACCGGTTTGGCCCGGAATCGAAAATTGGCCGGTCATCGCTTTGGCTCAAGTTCCCCGCGAAGCAGCTTGTTGTACTCGGGGCAGGTCAGCATTCCGTGTTCGTTGCAATATGGGCAGGTCCGGTACTCGTTCGAAAAAGTACCCTTTCGGATGATCACGTGCTCGCCCCGGCACACCGGGCAGGTGACCATGCCTGACGGTCCGCAATCAATCTCATAACTGGTTGAAAAAACCTGTTCAACCTCCTGGCTCCGAAGTGTTTTCTCCGCGAGGTACTCTTTCTCTGCTTTTT
>CBKWFZ010000279.1:0-5683 GCA_966673785.1 uncultured bacterium | reverse complement strand
ATTCAATAGCAGCCTCATTAAAGATTATGCTCGACGAATCTGCGAAGTCCCTGGAGAATGGCCGTCCTTCCTTCATGGAAATACCGAGCAACTCGATCAATCCATAGTTCGCCGGCATGTTCTCAAACTCCGTCCTGTTTTCCGGACTCTTACCCGGCCAGTCAATGCCATAGGTGCCTCCGTTGTGGCCCGTCATATCGTGCCCGCCATTAGCGGCACCGGCTACACCTGGTCTTTGTCTGATTTCTGAAATGAACGTTTCCTTTTTTTCATTGGTAATTCCCAGGCTTCCCATGATGATGACGTTGTCCTTGCTGTAACCAAGATTCTTATTTTGAATGAATTGAATCTGATTGCGCACGACCCATACCGAAACGATCAGAATAATTGACAACGTAAACTGGAAAACAACGAGAGCCCGCCTTGCTCTGGCTTCCCCAAAAAAGTTGTTGAATTTCCCCTTGAGTACCGTGACCGGAGCAAACCTGGAAAGGTAAAACGCAGGATAGCTCCCGGCGACCAGACCGGTTAGTAATACCGTACCGGCCAATGCCAAAGCAAAATTACGATCAAGTTGGAACGACAGGTTCTTTCCCACGATGGTGCTGAACTGAGGCAGGAAGAGGATTACCACAAATACCGCCAGTAAAAGCGACAAAAAACAAATCAAGATTGACTCGCTGAGATATTGTGCAATCAGCGAACCTTTTCGCGCGCCAACCACCTTCTTTATCCCTACTTCTTTCATCCGCCGGGAAGCCCGGGCTGTGGAGAGGTTCATAAAATTGATGCACGCGATGAAAACGATAAACAATGCAATGGTGGTAAAGAGGCGCACGTATTCGATCCTTCCTCCGGCCAGCTTCCCATTTTCATACCTTCCATAGAGGTACGCGTCGCTGTATCGGGTGACGAACGGGGTGCGATGGCCCGCCTTCCCCTCGGTCTTGGTTCGGACGAGATCAGCGATTTTCTTGTTGAACATCGCCACGTCTGTTCCTTCTTTCAACAGAACAAAGGTCTGCGGAGCGGTATTATACCAATTCAGGACCCATTCATTGTCATCCCTGAAAGTATCAAAGGTCAATACATAGTCAAATTTTACCGATGAACGGTGAGGTATATCCCGAAGAACACCCGACACTTCGTATTGCTTTTTGTGCTGCCATTCCACGGATCTGCCCACAACGTTATCCGTCGTTCCAAAGAGTCGTTTCGCCAGGCTCTCTGTAATTACGATGGACTTCTTATCCGAAAGTACCTTTGCCTTGTCGCCGTGAATCAGCTCAAATGAAAACAGTTTGAAGAAATCGGCGCTCGCATACAGTCCCTCCGCCTGGATATCATTACCATCAACAGAAAGCACGTCGTGAAATATCCGGCTGAACGTATTGGTCACCGCGTACTCAACTTCCGGCATTTCAGTTGCCAGCGCTTCTGCAGTCGGTCCGGAAGTCGTGATACGTGTAATCAATCCACCATCCTGTTCCACGTTCTCCATCACCTGATAAAGACGATCCCGGTTGCTATGAAACTTATCAACGCTGAGTTCATCATTAACCCAAAGGTAAATGAGCAGCGCGCAGGCAAGGCCGGATGACAGACCCGCCAGATTAATAATGAACGAGCTTTTGAATCGCAAAAAATTACGAAAGGCGATCAGGAGGTTGTGTCGTAACATATCGTATTTGTTTATCCGGTAATCGGCGTTATGAAGTGATCTGATAATTCCGGGTCTTAACAAAAGCAGAACGTCAATCAAAAGAAATAGATCCGCTTTTCTTTTTCCCGATCGCCTTCGTCGGGCAGCATAATCTTCCAGCAGATCTCCTTCTATATGATCTGCAAGCCTCGGGTTACAATACCACCGGAAGAACCGCAGTAACCAGCGTGCCGGTATCTTGTTATTTCTCATAGCAGCTATCCGGTGATTTTGACGTTTAAAGCAACTTTCGGAATATCCTTCCAAAGCTCGTTCCTTGTGTCTCTCGTATATTCCATCGCTTTCTTTCCCAGCGCAGTAATCTGAAAATATCGCCTCGGCCGACCCATTCGGTCTTCAGTAGCATCGCCGCTATACGATTTGATGTATCCCTTGTCCTCAAGCCTTACCAGAGCGGAATGCATCGCGCCCATGCTTACGCGACGTGACAGCCTGGTTTCGATCTCGTTTTTTATCGAAACGCCATAGGCTTCGTCGTATAACACACCTATCGTCAGAATGACGATCTCTTCAAACTCACCAAGCTGGTATTTTTTCATCGCCGACTATTTTCCTATTTGTAGGAATAATTATGCCAGAACGAAAAATGTGATTGAAACGAAATTTTTAAGGTGGCAAGAGCTCAATGCGTTCGAATATGAACAAATTCTGTCCGGATTAAGCCGCAGTCGCAGAACACCAAACATGCGCCTTAGTCAACGTGAGCCGGAAGCCGCGTCAATTCAGCACCGCGGGAAGAATCCGTCTCTGGATTATCGAGTAGACCTTATTCTCTGCATCGGTATTGTACGCTCCGCCTGTAAACGAAACCACCATATCAAGATCCTTGAAGACATAAAGCAACTGACCTCCATTGCCATTGGCGTAGTATGCGTTTATCACCTGACCATCGACCTCCCACGAGGTCACCCACCAATAGTACCCGTATTCAACACCAGGTCTTCTAACGGGGACCGTTCCATCCGGAGTCGTTGATTCCGTGATCCATTCGGCAGAAATGATCTCCTCGTCCTGCCAGCGACCTTCATTCAGCATGAGCAATCCGAATTTCAGAAAATCCCTTGGTCGCATGTGCAGTTTACCGCCTGCATATTCCCTCCTTCCCGGCATATATTCCCACACGTAGTCCGTGATGCCCAGCGGCTCGAAAAGGTTATCATGCGCAAAGTCCGAACTTTTCATCCCTGAAGCTTTGGTAATAATCGCGCTGACGACAATCGGAGCGCCCGAACAGTAACTGAACAGCGAACCTGGCGTATTCACAACGGGCAGGTCGAAAATGAATCTGATCCAGTCATCCTTCGGATACATGTTCTCCTGGTTGCCCGGGGAACCCGCATTCCAGTCATTGCACGAGAGCCCCGTGCGCATACGCAGGAGATCGCGGATGGTCATATCCTGTTTACGGTCGTCCCAGTGCTGAATGTCAGCATACTCGGGAAAATAATTAAGAACCTTTGCATCCACGTCATCCAGCAGACCTTTGTCGATTGCAATTCCTGCTACGGCAGAAACGAAACTCTTGCTCGCGGAACGCAGATCCTGGCGACGATCGCGATTCCAGCCGTCAAAGTATGCTTCGAGAACAAGCTTATTGTTTCTGCTGATCAATATGCTCCGGATTCCCGGCGAACCATTTTCCAGATAGTCTTTTACCATGTTGAACAACATGGCCGAATCAAGGCCCTCCTTCGAAGGATACGAGATTTCTATGCCGTCGCCCAGATCGGGAGGAAGCTTAAGGTAATCGTCGACATTAATCGGCTCCTCCCCGCCAAGAAAGATACGGTCACAACCCGCGGTCAGTATACAACACACCAGGATTGTCCATGCATATCTCATAACGCCTTATTGAAGTTAAACCTTAGGCAGACATTGAGTGTATTTCCGTAAAGCCGGATTGGCGCTATGCTCGTATTCTCGAGATAAGCAAACCTGTAGCCGATAACCATATCTGTCCTGGGGCTTACGCGTCGACCAAAAGCCATCGCTATAGTCGGAAGGGTGACTGGATTGATAGATCTAAACCTGGCGCCATGCACCAACGGGTAGAAGATGCTTCTGTCGTAATCTTCCTCGAGCTGCTGATTGATTCCGCCATCATAGTTTGCTCGTTTCGTAAAGCCGGCCACAGGAAGTAATACAGAAAGTTCGAGTTTGCTCCTTGAAGAAATCCGCATCTGCTGAACGACGACCAGCCCAACCGTGTGATTCGCCGTAATGGTGGCCTCGTCATATTCATCTACATTCTCGATCACGTAATTGTCCGAGGCGATCTGCAGACCTCCAAACAAGACGGAATGCGATCTCATCAGCTTGTAGTCAAGCACTCTTCGGGCATACAGCCCTGAAATATGAACGTTGGTGAAATGTGCGCCGGGCCGCTGATCCGGGGGTGAAACCCTGCTGGGTGCCACCCCGATCCGTGCTGAAACGTAATGTTTTCCGTAAGTGCGGAGATAACGCAAGCCGATGTCAAAGACGCCACCGGTATACTTAACGCGTTCGTGGGCAAAAGCAACATCCATCAAACGATAATGACCGTATCCGATGGCAACCGAAATGCTCCTTTGCAGCGTATCCTGGGAAAAGCTTTGCGTTCCATGCCCAACAAAGGCAAGGGTGAAGATGGAGAACGCAATAAGAGAACCTGCTTTCATCTGACAAGAAATTCTCCTGAACTCCTTTACAACCGCCCCCTGACCGTTACACTAAGCCAGGACGAACCTGTTAACAAGATACAAATTCAAATCTGCTTTCGCCACGTCTGCGTTTACACCCTCGTCATATCAATCCGGAAATGTTGATTCGTAGTTCTGTCTTCTACCGGAACGTTCAAGAAATCAGTAAACTCCTTCAAGCCGCGGAGTAACTCCTGTTTGCTGCTTTTTGTTAGCAGGTCAAGCGTATCGTTGTCGAGAATAAGGGTGCCGGTATAGTCCGACCAATCCATCTGCCTGGATTGGGCGCGCGTATTGATTGTCTGCGCATAGCTCCCTTTTGTAATCACAATCCGGTCAATGGTGTTGAAATTTTTAGAATCCTCGTTCAGCTTGAACCAAAGAAAAAACAGGTAATCGTTATATTTTTTATCCTTCAGATCAATTTCGGTAATGTACTTTGTTGTCAGGATTATCAGCGCAAGCAACGCGACCAAAGATCCCCAGACTTCATGGCCTTTCACAAACAGGTAAACTCCGCCCGCAAACAATAGCGGTGAACAGTATTTGATTCCATTGGGGAAGTAAGGGGTGCTAATCTTCTTAATCATGTGCGCAAAAAAAACGGTTGGCTAAATTTTTGAATACTGGCATTGGTGACTACACTAATCCGTCCTGATCTCATCGCCTTCAATTGCAACTTTGTCCGGGACAGGCTCTTGTTTCCCCCCTGTTTTCAAAACCAACATTGCAATGCCTGCCAAAATAAATGGAATGCTTAATAGTTGTCCCATATTCAGGATCATTCCATCCTCAAATTGTTCCTGGTTTATCTTGAAGAATTCGTCAACAAACCGAAGGCTGAACAGAATGATCAGGGACCAGCTAAAAATAAACCCGTTTTTCATCGTGTGTCTTTGCCTGGACCAAACCCAGAGCAAAACGATAAAAGACATAAAGTAATGCACGGCCTCGTAGAGCTGCGCCGGATGTCTCGGTACATGGTCCCTGCTCGTAAAAATGAATCCCCATGGCAATTCTGTGGGCGTCCCGATCATCTCCGAGTTCATCAGGTTGCCCAGTCTTATCATTGAAAAAGTCAGGGCCGCCACAATCGCCACGCGGTCGAGCGCCCATAAATAACTCACGTGAGTCTTTCGCGCAAACAGGTATATGCCGATAAGTACTCCGATCACACCGCCGTGACTTGCAAGCCCGCCTTCCCAGGTCATGAAGATCTTAAGAGGATTCTGAAAATAATACACCGGATCGTAGAACAATACATGTCCAAGTCTGGCTC
>CBKWFZ010000278.1:0-5700 GCA_966673785.1 uncultured bacterium | reverse complement strand
GAAACGCTCCTGCAACTTCTGGAATCGCGTCTGGACAATACCGTGTACCGTCTTGGAATTGCGCCGACCCGCCGTGCAGCGCGCCAGCTCGTGCTACACAAACACATCCTAGTGAATGGTGACGTCGTTAACATTCCTTCGTTTTCGCTGAAACCCGGCGACCTCGTAGGTGTTCGCGAGCGTTCGAAATCACTCGAAGTGATATCCGACAGTCTTTCACTACAGGGTGCAAAGAAATACAATTGGCTGGAGTGGGATAACAGTGAGATGGTTGGAAAGATCATCAACGTTCCTCCGCGCGAAGATATTCCCGAGAATATCAATGAGCAGCTGATCGTTGAATTGTACTCGAAGTAATCTTTTACGTTAATCTACAAACTATGTCAATATTAGCATTTCAAATGCCAGAGAAGGTTGTGATGGAAAAGGCCGATGATTTTCACGGTCTCTTTACCTTCAAGCCGCTGGAAAAAGGATACGGAGTCACCATCGGAAACGCGCTGAGGAGAATCCTGTTATCTTCATTGGAGGGTTATGCTGTTACGGGGATCAAGATCCCGGGCGTACTCCATGAGTTTTCTACTATCGAGGGTGTTGTAGAAGATGTGGCGGAAATTATCCTGAATCTCAAGATGGTCCGCTTCAAGAAGGTTGCTGATACTTTCGATAACAAGATTACGGTTAACATCAAGAAGCAGAAGCAGTTTAAGGCCGGCGACGTAGCGAAGTTTACCTCTGCGTTTGAAATATTGAATCCTGATCACGTTATCTGTAACCTCGATGAGACGGCTCAGTTTGAGATCGAACTAACCATCGAAAAAGGACGTGGTTACCTGCCCGCGGAAGAAAATAAACCGACGGAACAGGTTTTTGGATTTATTCCCATCGATGCGATTTTCACGCCGATAAAGAATGTGAAGTACAGCGTTGAGAACACGCGTGTTGAGCAAAAAACCGACTACGAAAAACTCGTAATTGATATCGAAACCGACGGCTCAATCCATCCTGAGAAGGCTTTGGAAGGTGCCGCGTATATCCTGATCAAGCACTTTGCCCTGTTCTCAGACAAGTCTATGGAACTTGAGACTGGCAAAGACGCTGAAGTTGAGCAGGTCGATGAGGAAATGCTGCACATGCGCAAGCTTCTCAAGACACCGCTTCATGATCTTGATCTGTCCGTTCGTGCTTACAACTGTCTCAAGGCCGCTGATGTTAAAACGCTCGGTGACCTTGTGCAGCTAGAAATCTCGGATATGATGAAGTTCAGAAACTTCGGTAAGAAGTCACTCGCTGAATTGGAACAACTGGTGGCCGAAAAGAACCTTACCTTTGGTATGGATCTGGCTAAATATAAACTTGAGGAAGATTAATAATCATGAGACACGGTAAGAAGATCAATCATTTGGGAAGAAAGGCCGGGCACAGGGCAGCGCTGCTCTCAAACCTGGCGACTTCTTTGATATTGAATAAACGCATTACGACCACAGTAGCAAAGGCAAAGGCGCTCCGCAAGTACGTTGAGCCGCTGCTTACCAAAGCTAAAGACGATACAACGCATTCCCGCAGAACGGTGTTTTCTTACCTCCAGAACAAGGAGTCTGTGAAGACGTTATTCGGTGAGGTTGCCGGCAAGATTGCCGATCGCCCGGGAGGTTATACCCGCATCATCAAGCTGAGCGATACACGCGTTGGCGATAACGCCGAGATGTGTCTCATTGAGCTCGTTGACTTCAATACCCTTTACACCAAAGATGGTGCAGCGAAGAAGACGAAGACGCGCAGAAGCCGGAGAAGTACCAAGAAGGCGGAGGACGCTGTGGAAACATCCGCAGAAGCTACAGCACCGGAAGCAGAAGCAGCTGCATCTGACAAGCCGAAAGCTGAAAAGAAGCCCCGGAAAACTACCAAACCCAAAAAGGACAAGGAGTAGTGATTCGGATAACCGACAATACAAAGGGATTAAACGCTGGTTTAATCCCTTTTTTTATGTTCAAACGATGCCAGACAGGCAACAATATGGTTTAACGATAAAGCCATGAGAATCATCACGTCAGAATTGGAAAACGGGAAAAGTTTGTCCCGGATTATTTCAGTTTAATCATGAGATTCTTTGAAATCATGGTCTATTTTTGTGTCCACTTATGCAGCAGAAAAAAGCTTACCTACTTCTCGAAGACGGCCTTCTGGTGGAAGGAACCGCCATTGGAAAGATTGGCACCACCGGAGGCGAAATTTGCTTTAACACCGGAATGACCGGATACCAGGAGATCTATACCGATCCCTCGTATTACGGTCAGATCATCGTCAACACGACGGCGCACATTGGTAATTACGGAGCTCTCGACCTCGAACAGGAGTCCGACCGGCCCAAGATCGCAGGATTGGTTGTCAACGATTTCTCCAGGGAATTCAGCCGCAAGTCGGCTCAGGAAAGCCTGCAACAGTATCTTGAAAAGACGGGTGTCGTTGGTATTTGCAACGTCGACACCCGGATGCTGGTAAGGTATATCCGGAACAAGGGTGCAATGAATGCGATCATCTCTTCCGAAATGACCCCCGAACAGTTGTACCAGGAAATCAAAAAGGTGCCTTCAATGGATGGGCTTGAACTTGCTTCCGTGGTATCGACCAGTGAGCCCTACTTTGTGGGCGATGAGAACGCTGCTTTTCGGGTAGCCGTCCTGGACCTCGGTATCAAACGAAGCATCGTCGAGAACCTTGCGTCACGCGGTTGTTATTGCAAGGTGTTCCCGGCCAAAACATCATTCGCCGAGATGGCCGAATGGAAGCCCGACGGGTACTTTATTTCAAACGGCCCCGGCGATCCGGCTGCCATGGACTATGCGGTCGATACGGTTAAGAAAGCGCTCGATACCGACAAGCCACTTTTCGGAATTTGCCTTGGACATCAGATCCTCGCCCGGGCATCGGGTGTATCCACCTACAAAATGCACCACGGCCACCGCGGGTTAAATCACCCCGTGAAAAACATCATGACCGGTAAGGGGGAAATGACCTCCCAGAATCATGGTTTTGCAGTGAGTGAAAAGGATATCGAGAAGGCGGGAAATGTGGAGGTCACGCACGTACACCTAAACGATAACACCATTATGGGGATCAGACGAAAGGACAAGAAAGCATTCTCAGTCCAGTATCACCCTGAAGCGTCGCCCGGACCGCATGACTCGCGGTATCTGTTTGATGATTTCATCGAGCTGATCAGATCCGACAAGCAATAAACCACCTGACTTTTAAACCAATCTATAAATTCCAAACATATGAGCTTAATTGAAAGCATTCATGCACGGCAGATCCTTGATAGCCGTGGAAATCCTACAGTAGAAGTTGACGTCGTTACTGAATCGGGCGCATTCGGACGTGCTGCGGTTCCTTCCGGCGCTTCTACAGGTACGCATGAAGCCGTTGAACTTCGCGATGGTGATAAGAAAGTTTTCCTCGGGAAAGGTGTGCTTAAGGCCGTAGAGAATGTCAATACAAAAATTTCGGCTGAGATAATCGGATTTGACGTGTTCGACCAAAACCTGCTTGACAAGATTATGCTCGAACTCGATGGAACACCCAACAAGGGTAACCTCGGGGCAAACGCAATACTCGGTACATCGCTCGCTATCGCTAAAGCTGCAGCGATGGAGGCAGGCCTGCCGTTGTACCGCTACATCGGCGGGGTTAGCGCCAATACATTGCCGGTTCCGATGATGAACATCCTTAATGGCGGAAGTCATGCCGATAACTCTATCGACTTCCAGGAATTTATGGTTATGCCGGTGAAGGCGGATACATTCTCTGAGTCGCTGCGCATGGGTACTGAAATTTTTCACAACCTGAAAAAGGTGTTGCACGACGCGGGGCTGTCGACCAACGTCGGCGATGAGGGTGGCTTCGCTCCCAATATCAAGTCCAACGAAGAGGCTATTGAGGTTGTGCTCAAGGCTATTGAGAAAGCCGGATTCAAACCAGGTGAAGATGTCTTCATCGCAATGGATGCAGCTACGTCTGAGTTCTACGATGCAAAGGCAAACACATATACGTTCAAGAAATCCAGCGGCAAGTCGATCAGCTCGGATGAGATGGTCGCGTACTGGGCCGCATGGGCTAAAAAGTATCCGATTATTTCCATTGAAGACGGTATGGCCGAAGACGACTGGGCCGGCTGGAAAAAACTAACGGATGCGATAGGCAAAAACGTGCAACTTGTGGGTGACGATCTTTTCGTTACCAACGTTACGCGCCTGCAGGATGGCATCAACCAGGGCGTTGCAAATTCGATCCTGGTGAAAGTGAATCAGATCGGTTCGCTTTCAGAGACGATTGCCGCCGTAAACCTTGCCAAGCGGAATGCGTACAAGAGCGTCATGTCGCACCGCTCCGGAGAGACAGAAGACAGCACGATTGCGGACCTGGCCGTGGCGTTGAATACAGGCCAGATCAAGACGGGTTCGGCCAGCCGTTCTGACCGGATGGCGAAATACAATCAGCTGATCCGGATCGAGGAAGAACTTGGTGAGGTCGCCTACTTCCCCGGAAGGAAGTTCTGAATCTGAAATCACCCCCGCAACAAAAGTCAGGGTAGCCCTGGCTTTTGTTTTTTAGCGACCTTCGGTAAAAACCGGTGCTTTCAGGGCAAGATTATTTTTCCTTATATTCGTATAACTTTTTAAGCTGCTTATGATTTCCAGGCTCCCCCGTCCTTTCCGGAATTTTTACTTCATCTGTTCCGTCCTTTTTTTAATCTGGATGCTTTTTCTGGATTCAAATAACCTTGTGTCCAGGTTTCAACTGACATCCAAGCTTAATTCCCTCGAGAATGAAAAGGAATATTACGAGGAGAAGATTCAGGAAGTTGAAAAAGACCGGCGTGAGCTTTTTGGCGATAATGACCACGTAGAAAAATTTGCACGTGAGAAATACCTGATGAAGAAACCTTCTGAAGACATATACGTGATAGTTGAGGAGTAGTAACTATGCGTTCCATAATTCTCATACTTGTTCTGGCCGTCTCTTCAGTGACTGTTTATGCGCAGCGGGAGATTGACGAAGATGCCTCATGGGATTTGCGCGACCGTGGTTATACCGGAATTGGTTTCGGTGGTCTCAGCCTTGGCCGGCATAGCCTTTTCGGTAATTATTTTTCAATCGGGGCTTCTCTGCTTGGTGGCTATATGGTGACTAAAAATCTTTCAGCCGGAGTTGGCTTCGAATACCAGTACACGAGTTACAGTGATCTGAAACTAAGGAATCACCTCTATGGAGGATACCCTTTTCTACGGTATAATATCAAAAACTTTTTCATACAGGCCGACTACGATCTGTATAGCGTTCAGGTCGACATTACGGATGCCGGAGAACGCGAGATCGCGGACCGGTTCTTTATGGGTGTCGGATTTTCCTCATCCACGCGCGGTCGCGCTTTCATGAACTTCCTCGTCTCTTACGATTTCCTTTATACGAATACGAGTCGTTGGGGATCACCGCTTAGCACGCGCCTCTTTTTTACTTTCTGAAAGGGATTTCCATTCGTCTGCCAATATCTTCAAGGTCCTCAACCACCTTTGGGTTCACAGGAATACCCTGCGTCTCACGTTGAATACTGATCTCACGCTCGGGGTCCCCCGGGATAATTACCCGTTCCTGGCCTTCCACCGGTGCCGCAGACCTGAAGCGGCCGATCCAGTTATCCAT
>CBKWFZ010000277.1:0-5705 GCA_966673785.1 uncultured bacterium | reverse complement strand
AACTAATTGACCATAAGAACATTATGTAATTTCCTGAAGATTTTTACCATCAAGTACTTGGTTATGCATAGTACTCGCACAGTAATTGAATGAATTCCGGCATAGAAAAAAACGGGATGTATGAACCTTGAAAACACGCAAGTTCAAATGAGGAAGGGGATTCTGGAATACTGCATCCTACACATTATATCACGGGGTGAGATCTATGCATCGGACATGCTGGACGAGCTTACTTCCGCACGAATAATTGTAGTGGAAGGAACGCTGTATCCCCTTTTGACGCGGCTGAAAAACGCCGGTCTTCTGGAGTACAAGTGGATTGAGTCCAAGTCAGGACCACCGCGGAAATATTACAAGCTAACCGATAAAGGGAGCAAGTTTCTCAGTAAACTTACCGAAACATGGGATGAGCTTGTGCACTCTACACAACTGATTACCACCAAGGCGAAAGCCACGACCACTAACCCATCTGATCATTAGTTCTTATGAAAAAGAATATAAGTATAAACATTAGCGGGATAATCTTTCACATTGAGGAAGACGGGTATGAGGTTCTCCGCCGGTACCTGGATTCTATCAACAAGTACTTCTCAACTTTTGAGGATAGTACCGAGATCATGGCTGACATTGAGAGCCGGATCGCGGAAATATTCCTGTCGAAACTCAACGAAGGCAAACAGGTCATAACGCTCGAAGACGTGAACGCTTTGATGTCGACCATGGGAAGCGTTAGTGACTTTAAGGCAGCGGAAGAGGCAGAGAACGCAGCTAACACGCCACCGGCATCGGAAAGCGGTCCGGCCCCGGAATCAGAACCCGGTTCAGGCTATACATACACACCGCCAAAGTCACTCATGCGCGATCAAAAACGCAAGATCCTCGGTGGTGTCTGCGCTGGTCTAGCAAACTATATGAACGTGGATGCCCTCTGGATCCGCCTGCTCTTTGCCGTACTCGCCTTTGCATGGGGCCTCGCCATATTCATTTATATTATAATGTGGATCATCGTGCCAGGCTCGTACGATCTCAACGAACCTGAGACTGCGAAGAAGATGTTTCGTGACCCCGAACGCAAAGTCCTCGGTGGCGTTAGCGGAGGCGTGGCCTCGTACCTGGGAATCGATATCCTGGCGGTGCGCATCCTTTTCGTCCTCCTCGCATTCGGTGGTGGCTTCGGGATATTTCTCTATATCATTCTGTGGGTAATCCTGCCCGAGGCGCGAACGCTCACAGACCGGATGCAGATGCAGGGAGAGCCGGTTACCCTTTCAAACATTGAAAGCAGTTTAAAAAAAAACCAGGAAAGCCAGGGCACGTCTAAGGAAAGCGACCTGACGAAGGTACTGCTCTTCCCATTCCGTCTTATTGGCGCAATCCTGCAGGCGCTGGCAAGAGCAATCGGGCCGCTCGCAGAAGCCGTCCGCGTACTTGTCGGTATCTTTATAGTTGGAATGGGATTGATGCTGCTCGTGTCAACTCTGGTCTCTGGCGGAATCAGTATCGGCTTGTTTTCGTCAGCGGTAATGGATGTTCCATGGAACGACGACTACCGTCACGTCAGTTTCCCTGTTGACGCTTTTGTCAGGGCATTCCCTGGATGGACCATCATTGCGGGTTTCCTCGCTCTATTGATACCCAGTTTGTTCATCATACTGCTCGGGATCTCTGTCATTGCAAGGCGGATCGTCTTCAGCGCTACCGTTGGCTGGTCGTTGCTTGCAGTGTTCATCGTGAGCCTGGGTATGCTCTCCGTTGGTATTCCCCGTCTCATCTTCGCGTTCAGTCAAAGCGGCGAGTACCGTGTCGAAACATTATATTCTCCCACGGGCAAGACCGCTGTTCTGAAAATCAGGGAAGTCGGTATGGATAACTATCATTCGACATCGTTGCAGCTGCGCGGCTACGAGGGGAATGAATTCAAACTTGTTCAGGATTTCAAGGCACAGGGGAGCACCAGGGCTCAGGCTATTGAAAATGCAAAAATGGTTGACTATCAGGTCGTCCTGCAGGATTCCGTATTAACATTCGACAGCAACCTCACATTTAAACCGAACGCGATTTTCCGGGCACAGGAGCTTGATATGACGTTGTATATTCCTTACAACTATCCGTTTATACTGGATCGTTCATCGAGCGAGTTCATCCGCCAATATATCGACTGGAATTACCGCGACGGACATACCTGGCAGATGACGCAAGAAGGGCTGGAGTGCGTTACGTGTCCCAAACCGACGGAAGAGGAAATTGCGCGGGAAGAGCTGCGCGACTTTGATCAGCTCGACCTGCATGGTATCTTCGACATCCGGATATTCAACGGCCACGACTTCGCGGTCGAACTGAGCGGTCCCGAAACAGAAAAGCGAAAGTATAACATCTACAAGACCGGAAAAACGCTTGTCATTGACTTCGAGGGGAAGAAGACGTTTAATTGGGACTGGCAGTCGGACAAGGTATTGAATGACAAAGTTTATATTTCGATAACGATGCCGGCGATCGACAAGATCAAGGCCACGGGATTCGGATCGATTGATTTTGAAGAATTCAGCAATGATGAAGTTGAATTTGAAGTTCGGGGACCAATCCGGATTTCCGGCACCCTGCATACTGATGACGTGATGATAAGCCTGTCGGGCAAGTCGCAGCTCGATCTTGAAGGGCATGCAGACCGGATGAACGCCGACGTCGAGTTTGCATCACGACTGAGCGCGTATGATTTTGAAGTGCAGGAGGCAGTGCTTGAGGTCAGGGGTGCGTCGACGGCAAAGGTTAATGTGGCGAGGAGACTCGAGATCGACGAAGGTCTCGCCACCGACATAGACTACCGTGGCACACCCGAAATTATACGCAGGCATTAGCAAATTGAAACCCCACTCCCATGATTATACTTTTTCTTTTACTGATCGTGCTGCTCGTGAAGATCATCGTTTAGATGATCTTCCTGAGTCGCTCGACCATTTCAAGGACCGCTGGGCATACAAGGGTATTCTTGTGTGTCAATTCCATCACCTGGACCATCTTCCTGCGATCGGTGTGCGGATATTCGCGACATGCACGCGGACGGTCTTCGTACACGGAGCAGTAGTTTTCCGCATCCAGAAATGGACACGGCGACGATTTGAGCACAAAATCGTTGTCCTCGTCAATGCGAAGGTACCGCTCAACGAAGTCGCCGGGTTTCAAACGGAGCGCCTTTGAAATCCGGTCAATATCATTCTGATAGAAGATCGGGCTGGTTGTCTTGCAGCAATTTGCGCATTGCAGGCAATCCATATCTTCGAATACTTCCTCATGGACGCTGTGAAAAGCATCGTCGACCTTGCGCGGGTCCTTCTTTTTTAATGCGAGCAGGTACTTCCGGTTCTCCTCCCGCCTTCGTTCGGCATCCTTCCTGAATTCCTCCAGATTAATCATCACTGACGACATTGACCAAATTGCCAAAATTAGGCAATTTCTGCTTGAAGCATTCTCCTCCGCGTTTTCATTGAATTTTCACGTAAATTAACAACTGCTGACGTTCGTTTTACGTTGTTGTGCCCTGAGCCCCGTCTTTCAACACAAAAGCAAGTGCGCCATGCAGCATATACAACAGGGTGTTTTGGTTGAAAAACCCAGAATCTCGTCCATTGACATCGTTCGTGGATTGGTGATGGTGATCATGGTGCTCGATCATGTACGCCACTTCATGCACGCCGACGCGCTACTGTATGAACCGACTGAGCTCTCGAAAACGACTCCGGTGCTTTTCTTCACACGCTGGATCACGCATTTCTGCGCTCCCGCCTTCGTCCTGCTTGCCGGTATGGCTATCCGCATCAGCGCCAAACGTAAATCGCCGTCCGCGCTGCGATACTTCCTGCTTACACGCGGTCTTTGGCTGCTCCTCCTCGAAGTGATCGTGATGCGATTCAGCTTTACGTTCAACTGGTATTTCGATCTGATCTTCTTTCAGGTAATCTGGGCTATCGGCGCGTCGATGATCGTGCTGGCATTATTCATTCAGCTCAGCGAAAAACTTATTCTCGCGGTTTCGCTGATCATTCTGTTCGGTCATAATGCACTCGATTATTTCAACGTCAACGAAACGCATGCGCTGTACGTCCCTTTTACACTGCTTTTCCGTTCCGGATACATTCCATTGACTGACAATTCCGGTATTATGGTCATGTATCCATTGATGCCATGGCTTGGCGTGTTGATGCTCGGATATGTTGTCGGACGGTGGTTCTCACACGACTTCGACAAGCTGCGTGCACCTTACCTGTTTATAACCGGCTGCGCAATGATCGTCCTGTTCGTATTGCTTCGGTTTACGAACCTTTATGGTGATCCCCACGGATGGGAAGCCCAACATAATTTCATGTACACCGTACTCAGTTTCCTCAATTGTGAGAAGTACCCGCCTTCACTTCTTTACGTACTGATGACACTTGGTCCGGTGTTTATTACCCTTGCGGTATTGGAAAAAATAAAGACGCCGATTTTGAACCCCTTGCTCACGATAGGTCGCGTTCCGTTATTCTTTTACATCATTCATTTCTTCATGATTCACATTGTCGCCCTGGCCATCTTCATGGTTCAGACGGGAACTTCATGGTCGGCACTCGATTTTCATGTCAGCGCAACATTCGGCGGGATCACACCGGGCAGTGGCGTATCGCTTCCCTATGTCTTTGTAGCATGGGTCGGTTTCGTGCTTGTACTTTACCCCCTATGCAGATGGTATAACGCGATTAAATCAAGAAGCAACCACTGGTTCCTCAGTTATGTATAAGACGGAACGGCGGGCTAATCTTTTTCGCTGAAGGTAAATCTAATCTGCAGCCGTTACGTGGAGGTAATGTTCGGCGAGTTCTTCTGCTAGCCGGACCATGGCTTCGCGGACATTCTCGGGCGATTCGATTTCCACCATATTTCCGAACATAAGCAGCCATCTCGTGATTCCTTTAATATAGCACGTCAGGAAGGTCATACGAATCCAGCCATCAGTCTCCTCTTCGGAGATAAATCCATATCCATACTTTGAATTATCGATATACCGGGCAGCGCCCTTCTGAAAACGGACAACGACCTTGATCATTTCCTGATTCGATTGAACCACGGTCGCGATGTACTCCTTAAGCGTGATGAGGTTTCGCGTGTCACAGGTCTCACCGGTGTTACGTAAACTTTGAATCCGGTCTACGCGAAAATCGCGGTAGCTGCTGCGCAAGCGGCACCACGCTATCAGGTGCCATGAGCCGCCATAGAAGAACAGACCAATCGGTTCAACGTCCCTTTTCGTGATCTGATTGTTGTAACTGGAAAAATAATCGAGGCTCAGCACTTCCTTGCAGACAACCGCCTTCTGAATGTCGTTGATGAAATTATCGGGGAACTCACTTTCATTCTTTGGCCGTTGCCACACTTCGATTTGCTGTTGTAAGGTTTCCAGGTGGTCTTTCTCACGTTCATTGAGGACCGCCCTGATTTTGGTAAGTGCGGATTCAAACGACTCCCGGACCGATCTGTCAGTCATTTTTTCAACAAGCTTGGCTGCAACCATCAGGGCACTTGCCTCAGTCTGCGTGAACATCACGGGAGGCAAATGGTATCCGTCGACGATAAAGTACCCTTTGCCCGCCTCGGATCCGATAGGAACGCCGGCCTCCATCAATGCCTTGACGTCGCGGTAAACGGTGCGCAGGCTAATCTCAAATCGTTCTGAA
>CBKWFZ010000276.1:0-5706 GCA_966673785.1 uncultured bacterium | reverse complement strand
GCGAGAGTGAGGAGCTCCACGAATTTATGGAATTGGTTGAAAAACGGTTCGCGTAGGCCAGGCGTTACAGCCGGTGCAGTACGTTCATCCTGTGCGCGTCAAGCTTCAGCAGAATAAACAACAATACCGTAAAGCCCCAAAGCGACGATCCGCCGTAACTAAAAAAGGGCAGCGGGATTCCAATCACTGGGAAGAGTCCGATGGTCATCGCAATATTGGTTGCAAAGTGAAAGAAGAAAATGCACGCGACGGAATAACCATAAACCCTTGAAAAGCGGCTCTTCTGACGTTCAGCGATGAAGATAACCCTGAGAAGAAGCCCCATAAAAATTCCGATCATCAACAGGCTTCCGATCCATCCGTGCTCTTCACCGATCGTACAAAAAATAAAATCGGTAAACTGTTCAGGCACGAACTTGAGTTTCGTTTGTGTTCCTTCGAGAAAACCTTTTCCGGCAAAACCACCACTGCCAATTGCTACCTTCGACTGATACACGTGGTATCCGGCACCCATCCTGTCGCTATCCGGATTCAGTAATACCATGACGCGTTTCTGGTGGTGTTCTTCGAGCAGGTTATCAAAAATCTCTTCAACGCTCACGATGGTGAGGACAAGCACGACGGCACCGGAACAGATGATCAAGAGTCTCTTCAACTTCTTGCGCCTGTTAAACCAAAGCACGACCGCCGTAACGACGGCAATCGTCGCGAACAGAATCCAGTTGTTCTCAACGAGCAGTGTAAGGATGAAAATTATTGCAACACCGAGACCGACGAGCAACAAAAACGGTGACATGCCTTCACGGTAAAAGACCAGAACGAATACTGTAAATACCATCGCCGTTCCGTAGTCCTTTTGAAGCAGAATCAGAATGATAGGAAGTCCAACGAGCGCAAAAGCCATTGCCTGATTACGCAGGTTATCCATCTTAAAGCCTATTGAACCGACCATCTTTGCTACGGCGAGCGCGGTTGCAAACTTCGCAAACTCTGAGGGTTGCACGCCAAACGAACCGAATCCTAACCAGGCCCTGTTTCCACCTACCTCTTTCCCAATGAAGGGCACCAGCAAAAGCAGGAACATGATCGCTCCATAGATGATATAGGAAAACGTCTCGTAGAAGCGCACATCGATGATGAGTATCGCCAGGATCAGTACCAGGGAAGTGACGATGAACATCATCTGTCGCCCCGAATTGATCTGCATGCTGAAAATCGATTGGGTCTCGTCATACGTGGCCGAATAGATATTCAGCCAGCCCCAAATGACCATAGCAGCATATAGCGTTACCGTTAGCCAATCGATTTTATGCGTTATAATTTCCTGCTGCCTCATTACAGAAAGTCTCCCTTAAGCACGTACTCTTCAATATGCGGTCGCCGCGTGGCGCCGAAAAGATATTTTTCAATCATCAGGCTCGCGATTGAAGCCGCTGCCCGGGCGCCCTGTCCGCCATACTCGACATAAACCGCCACCGCGATTTTCGGATTTTCCTTCGGTGCAAACGCGATGAAGACTGAGTGATCCGGACGCGGCTCATTCTGCACCGTGCCCGTTTTCCCACAAACGATCACGTCCTTCAACGAAGCCCGGTACTGGCCCGTGCCCGATCTTACCACTTCCTCCATGGCATCGGCGGCGATCTCAAAATATTCAGGGTTTATGGTCGTCGTGTGCTTCTCGCGATACTGCGGCAATGGTAATCCTGAATCGCCAATTGATTTGACCAGGTGCGGTGTATAGTAATACCCCCGGTTCGCGACGCAAGCGGCAAAGTTTGCCATCTGAAGAGGAACGACAAGATTCTCTCCTTCGCCGATCGCGATTGAATAGATGTTGGAGAACTTCCAGGGCCTGCCGCCATACGCGCGGTCGTAGTAAGCCGGGCTGGGCATCAGACCACCCTTTTCGCTCGGAAGGTCGATACCGAGAGGACTGCCGAAACCGAAGCTTGTGATATGCTCGTTCCACTCATCCAATCCGATTCGGGTATCGTCAAACGGATTATTTGCCTTGCCTTTGTTCAACATGCGTCTGAGGACGCCGTGAAAGTACGGGTTGCATGAATTCGTGATAGCACCACGGAGGTCCTCATTAGAATGTGGCCCATGGCAGCCTATGATCGAACGGTCGCAACGGATCCTTGTCTCCGGGGAAATCACACCTTCCTGTAACGCCACCATCGCCTGAGCGATTTTGAAAATCGATCCCGGTCGATATTGGGCCATCAACGGTCGGTTAAACAACGGCTTGTTTGTATCGTTGCTGATCAAAGTGTAATTCTGGCTGTAGTTCCGGCCGGTCAACATCAGCGGATCATACGACGGGCCGCTTATCATCGCTAATACTTCTCCCGTTGCCGGTTCAAGCGCGATAATGCTTCCCGCCTTGCCATTCATGAGAAACTCACCGTATTCCTGAAGGTCGAGGTCAAGCGTGGTTATCAGATCCTGCCCCGGATACGAAAGCGTATCGTATTTCCCTTCCGAATATTTTCCTTTTATAACGCCATCCTTATTACGCAGGAGGTATTTCACACCACGTTTGCCGCGGAGATATTCCTCATAGAATGCCTCGATGCCGCTTTGGCCAATGTAATCGCGTTGCCGGTAAAATTTGCTTTTGTCCCGCTTAAGCTGCTCTTTCGAGATCTCGCTAACGTACCCCAGGGCATTTGCTCCCGCGGAACTGGCATATGCACGCGTCGTCCGTGCCTCGATGTAGAACCCGGGAAACTCATCGATATAGTCCTGCATCCGGGCGAGGTCAATCGTTGACAGTTGCTTGATGAACGGAGACGGCTGCAGTTCAGATGCTTTCCTGTTCCTGATCTCTGTTCGCAACGCCTTAAACATATCATCGAGTTGGGCACGCGTTACGCCAAACACTTCACAGAAGCGTGCGGTGTCCAGGCGCTTTACTTCCTTGAGCGTGATCATCAGATCGAACTCCGGATTGTTATAAACAATCAGTTTCTTGTTCCTGTCGTAGATTGTACCGCGCACAGGGTACTGTGGCACTTTGAGGATCGCATTGAACTGCGCGAGATCTTCGTAACTGTCATCCAGAACCTGTATAAAGAAAAGTTTGATCAGAAAGATCATTCCGATCAACACGAATACGACTTGTATTATTTCTCTTCTTCCTTCGTTCATGGCGAACGGGGGGTTTAGGACATTCTCTCAAAAAATCAAACTCGCCGGGACAGGCTCACTATAAAGTTCATTAACGTCTTCTTCCCGGAAACAGCAATTGGGCTATCAAAATTACAGTCGTGGTAAACAAAGTACTTGTCACTACTTTCCACAGTGTAAACCAGAACATACCGAAGCCCCCTGCTTCAAGGAAAAATAACAGCGCGTGGTGCAGGAAAATCAACGGCATGGAATAAACCAGAAACCATTGTATTCCGTTCATCGCGAGCGTTGGCACCGAGCTGCTGTCGTATCCGCCTTGTGGCGTTAGCGAGTTCAGCCAATAGTTCCGAAGATACATCACCATGACGGACGCGAATGCGTGGAGACCAATGCTTTCATAGAACAAGTCCACCGCGAAACCCATCAGGAATCCAACGCCCATAAGAAGCATCGGGTTCGCCTCTACCGGGAGGATTAACAAATATAAGACATAAAGAAAACAGAATGCTGTATGAAACAGAACGACATTCTGGAGAATCATCACCTGGTACAACAGGTAAACGAAGAACAGAACGATATGGTGAATACCCAGCCTCATTTTGAATTCAACTCTTCCAGGTCTTCAACAAGATCCTTTTCCTCCTTCAGCTCGCTTCTTACTACGCTCACATAAGACAATTTCCGGAAGTCCTGTGAAAGGGCAACGGTAATGTCATACGTCAGGGCTTCCGGACTCAGGCTAACTTCGGATACGGTTCCGATAATTATACCTTCCGGGAAGATCGCGTTAAATCCGGTCGTGACAACGGTGTCGCCGACATTAAGCTTGACGTGCCTTGGGATATAGTTAAGTTTCGTGAATTGCGGATCTCTTCCGTTCCACTGTACAGACCCGAAATAGTTAGATTTTTTCAGCATCGCCGAGATCATATAGTCGATGTGAAGAATTGAAGTCACGACCGAAAACTGGCTTGAAACCGTCTTGACCTTACCTACGGCACCAAGCGGACTTATGACCGCCATTCCGGGTTCAATGCCATCCGCCTCCCCTTTATTTATCGTGATGAAGTTCTTTACGCGATCGAGCTGGTTATTAACGACCTTGGCGCTGACGAATGTGTATCTTGAGGAAAACGAGCTGTCGTAGTCGGTCACCTGATAATTCTTTTCCATGATATGCCGCTGCTGCTCGACCAGTCGTCTGAGTTCCGCGTTTTCTTCGGCAAGCGTTCGGTTAACGTCACTTAACAAAAAGTAGTCGCGGATGCTTTGGGAGAAATTGTTGATCGAGGCAACTACTGTGTTGGAGGAATTAAAAAATTTTGCCCCCTGGTATTGGTTGTTTTCAACGATCAGCCAGAAGCAGAAGACTTCCAGTACAACAAAAGTAAAAAATGCCCTGTACTGATATACGAATAAATACAGCCTCTCCATTTACATCCTAAGTCATCAACACAGCTCTGAATTGGGGAAGATTTTTAAGTGTCTGGCCTGTTCCGCGAACAACGGCCCTTAGCGGATCATCCGCCACATGAATCGGCAGTTTTGTTTTGAGCGCGAGCCGTTTATCGAGACCACGCAGCAGCGCACCACCGCCGGTAAGGTAAATTCCGCGCTCATAGATATCGGCAGACAATTCCGGTGGAGAAGTCTCAAGCGCTTTCAGCACCGCTTCTTCGAGTTTGGAGACGGACTTGTCAAGTGCAAAGGCGACTTCGCTGTACGAGATCTTGATCGTCTTCGGGATACCCGTCATCAGATCGCGACCGCGGATTTCGTAATCTTCGGGTCCGTCGTCCAATTCGGTCAACGCTGAGCCTACCTCAATCTTTACTTTTTCTGCGGAGCGTTCCCCGATGAGTAGGTTATGCTGCCGGCGCATATAATCAAGAATGTCACGGTTGAATGTATCACCGGCTACCCTTATCGACTGGTCACAAACAATTCCGGAAAGTGCGATCACCGCAATGTCCGTTGTACCCCCGCCGATATCGACAATCATGTTACCAATTGGCTGATCAATATCAATCCCTGTTCCGATGGCGGCCGCGATGGGTTCGTAGACCATATAAACTTCCTTGGCTCCGGCATGTTCTGCGGAATCGCGTACGGCGCGCTTCTCGACTTCTGTGATCCCTGAGGGGATGCATATCACCATCCGGTAGGAAGGCGGGAAGAGGCGTTTGCCGGTATCGATCATCTTTATGAGTCCGCGAATCATCATCTCCGCCGCCTGGAAATCGGCAATGACTCCTTCCTTCAAGGGGCGGATAGTCTTGATATACTCATGCGTCTTTTCGTGCATCTGCATCGCCTCCCTTCCTATAGCCAGCACCTTGTTATGCTGCTTGTCGATAGCGATGATTGAAGGTTCGTCAACAACGATTTTGTCTTTGTAAATGATTAGCGTGTTAGCGGTCCCCAGGTCAATTGCAATGTCACTGGTGAAGAAGTCAAAAAATGCCATGTGGTCTTATACCGATAAGGGTTTTGTAAAAGCTATAGTCGGGAGTATACTCCGGCAAAATTGCATTTAATTTACCAAAATAATGAAAAATGTAAGTTTTT
>CBKWFZ010000275.1:0-5726 GCA_966673785.1 uncultured bacterium | reverse complement strand
GGGGAGGTTCTCGGTAAGTATCACCCGCATGGCGACGCATCGGTATACGATACGATGGTACGTATGGCGCAGGACTGGTCGCTTCGGTATACACTCGTTGACGGACAGGGTAACTTTGGATCAATCGACGGTGACTCGCCGGCGGCCATGCGTTATACCGAGGCACGTTTGCGTCGGATCGCTGAAGAAATGCTGGCTGACATCAACAAGGATACCGTTGATTTTCAGCCAAACTTCGACGACTCGTTGAAGGAGCCTTCCGTGCTTCCTGGTAAACTTCCCAATCTGCTTGTAAACGGTTCGTCCGGGATCGCGGTCGGTATGGCCACGAACATGGCACCGCATAACCTGCGCGAGGTCGTAGACGGAATCGTCGCATATATTGATAACCGTGACATTACGATACCGGAACTGATGAAGTATGTCACCGCTCCGGATTTTCCGACGGGTGGGATCATCTATGGATACTCGGGTGTGCAGGAAGCTTTCCTTACCGGCCGCGGCAGAATTGTAATGCGCGCCAAAGCGGAAATCGTCACATCGGCAAATGGCAAGGATCAGATCGTCGTTACCGAGATTCCCTATATGGTGAACAAGGCGATGATGATTGAAAAGACCGCCGCGCTGATCAACGACAAAAAGATTGAAGGAATTTCCGACCTCCGCGATGAGTCGGACCGTGAAGGCTATCGCATCGTTTACGATCTTAAGCGCGATGCCATCCCGAATATTGTCCTGAACAATCTCTACAAGTACACGCAGTTGCAGTCTTCGTTCGGCGTAAACAACGTTGCTCTTGTAAAAGGGCGTCCGATGACGCTGAACCTGAAAGATCTTATTCAATATTTCGTCGAGCATCGTCACGACGTAATCGTTCGTCGTACGAAATTCGAGCTTGCGGAAGCTGAACGGCGAGCGCATATCCTTGAAGGTTATCTCATCGCACTCGACAACCTCGATGAGGTGATTGCGCTGATCCGGAATTCAAAAGATCCGGATACCGCAAGAGAAGGACTTATCACCCGTTTTGGGCTTTCGGAAATTCAGGCGAAGGCCATTCTGGATATGCGTCTGCAACGTCTCACCGGACTTGAACGCGACAAGATCCAGCAGGAATACAAGGAAGTGAAGGAACTCATCGATCGACTGAATGAAATTCTTGCTAATGAGCCGAAGCGCATGGAGCTTATCAAACAGGAATTGCTTGAGCTGAAAGACCGTTACGGCGATGACCGGAGGACAGTTGTGGTTCATAGCGATGATGACTTTACGGTTGAGGACATGATTCCAAATGAGGACATGGTCATCACCATTTCAAACCAGGGCTACATCAAAAGAACGTTGCTTGCCGAGTACAAGACACAGGGACGGGGTGGCATTGGTTCGAAAGGAGTCTCGACGAAAGAAGACGACTTTACGGAGCATCTGTTTATCGCGCAGGCGCATAATTACTTGTTGATCTTCACGGATCAGGGAAAGGTGTACTGGAAGAAAGCGTATGAAATTCCGGAGGGAACGAAAACGTCAAAGGGCCGTGCGATTCAAAATCTGATCAACATTGAGCCGGGTGACACAGTAAGAGCGATCATTAATGTGAAGACGATCACCGATGAGGAATATATCAACAATAACTATGTAATTCTTTGCACGGAAAAGGGTACGATCAAGAAGACATCGCTGGAGGCGTATTCCAGGCCGCGGCAGGGAGGAATTACAGCTATTACGATAAACGAAGGTGACCGGCTTCTCAATGCATCCCTGACAAATGGCGATAACCATATCGTCATTGCAAAGAGTGAGGGAAAAGCAGTACATTTCCACGAGTCGGATGTACGTCCAATGGGCAGGCTGGCTGCTGGCGTGCGGGGTGTAACCCTTGAATCTTCCACAGACAAGGTCATTGGCATGGTTTGTATAACGAGAGCGGATGCCAATTTGCTGGTGGTTTCGGAAAAAGGCTACGGGAAGCGGTCTGACATGGAAGATTACCGAATCACGAAACGCGGTGGCAAGGGCGTGAAGACGCTGAACATAACCGAGAAAACTGGCAAACTTGTTGCGATCAAGCAGGTCGGGGATGATGACGATCTGATGATCATCAACCGTTCGGGAATAACAATCCGCATTAGCGTCAGCGAGCTGCGCGTAATGGGGCGGGCGACGCAAGGCGTTCGTCTGATAAAGCTCAATGAAGACGACCGGATCTCGTCGGTGGAGAAGATTCAGAAGATCGAAAAGGTTGAAAGTGAAGCGAACGAAGAGAAGGAGGGGATTACACCCGCGTTCCCGCAGCCAGACAGTAGTCTGCAGAGCGCTGATATAGATGAATCGATGGAAGGAGAGGAACTTCCCGGTGAAGACGAACTTTCTGAAGGGGATGAACTGCCGGGTGAAGACGAACAACCCGATAATGATCAACCCGGAAAGGAATAGAACCTATAACTTTAAACATAATACTCAAAATGAAACGATTTGCACTCTTACTGTTTATAGTAGCAGCTTCTGCAACAGTATATGCACAAAAACCGGTAAAGCCTAACCTGAACAAGGCCTTGAACTCGCTAATCGATGGGAAGCTTGACGAAGCAAAAGCCAACATTGATGCTGCGATCACTAACGATAAAATGAAAGACGATGGTAAAACGTGGTACTATCGTGGATTGATCTACGCGTCCATTGATACGACCTCGAATGAAGCTTTCAGCAACCTGGATCCCAATGCATTTCAGGTCGCAATTGAAGCCTTCAATAAGGCGGAGGAGCTTTCTAAAGGCAAGGGGTATTTCGTACAGGACGCAACGGGGTTGCCGGTAACGAAAGAACAACAAATGAGCCAGTGGGCAAATCAAGTGCTGAATAAAGGAGCCGATGCGTACCAGAACGAAGAGTTTGAAACGGCGCTGACAAGCTTTGAAAAAGTTTCGAAAATCCTGGAAAAGGACACGCTGGGTCACCTCTACGCCGGCTTTGCCGCAAATTCTGCTGAGAACTTTGATAAGGCAATTGAACACTTCACTGGCTACTATGAAAATGGTGGTACCAACGCGGACCCATATAAGCTTATGAATAACATGCTTATTCAAAAAGGCGAAAAAGAAAAGGCGTTGGAGTTAATTCGCGTGGCCAGAAAGCGGTTCCCGGAAAATCCCGATTTCCCCAAGCTCGAAATCGCTCACCTGATTGATCTGAACAGAATCGATGAAGCGAAGGCCGGCCTTGAGAAAGCGCTTGAGACGGAGCCAGACAATAAGATCCTGCACTTTTATCTCGGGTATGCGAATCAAAGCCTGAACAAACTAGAGGAAGCGAAGAGGAATTACGAAAATGCGCTCAAGGTTGATCCGCAATATTTCGAGGCCCAGTTCTATCTCGCGAGATTGATGTATAACGATGCCGCCAACATCAAGAAGGAAATGGCAAACCTTGGTATCAGTGCTGACGATAAAAAGAAGCGCTTTGAACTTGACAAGGTGCTTGTCGAAAAATTGAAAGTGGCGTTGCCTTACTGGGAGAAGGCTGAAAAGCTGAATCCGAATGATCAGGATACGCTGGATGTTCTCTATTCCATTTACGGTGACCTGGATATGCCCGAGCAGGCTAAGCGCATTGAGAAAAAATACAAGGAGCTGGGTTATGAATAACTGAGCGAAACTGCATAACAAAAAAAAAGCTGACTTTCGGGTCAGCTTTTTTTTTGTTTATAGTTTATAGCCTATCGGGAACGTCATCCCAGCTGTTGCTTTAATTGATCAGCTTCGCGTTCAAGGCTTTCAATAATGCTTTCCGATATGGTGTTGAATTGTTCATACGCGCTGTCCTGCCCATCCTTTTCAGTGCTCGACACGGATGTTGAGAATGCCTCCACAGCCGCTGTGAATTCTGAATCGTCAATCAACGTTAATGTAGATTTGGCTTTGTGAGCAGCGCGTTTGAAGAGATCTCCACCGCCGTTGCTAAGTGACAAGGCTGCCGCGGCTCTTAGTTCCCGCAGACTTCCGCTCATCAGCACGACAAGTTCGTATTTGAATTCCGGGTCGTCGTCAGCTCCGTAGCTGGCGAATCGAATGTGAAGGGGGCGCTCCTTTCTGATTGTCGCTGTGGGCATAGATAACTATGAAATCAGCAGCAATGTATTAATTACCGGGCGGGCTTTTTTTTCAAAATGACAGCTTAGCTTACATTTACAACAACACGCATTTGTTTGATGGGTTTGGTCCGAATTCCCCGAAATTGTTCAACGTAAGGCCCCGGATCGTGCGCTTATGTATAAAATTCTGCCAAAATCATACAACTAAAAAAGGTTGCGGCAGGACAGTCCTTTCGCCGTTGCCGCTCATTTTGCAAAGTCGTTAAAAGTGCGCCGGATTTGGAGGCGGCTTTTGTATGTTTACCGATCTGCAGTTTTTTTGAGTTATGAAAGTCGCCCTTTTTATTCCATGCTACGTTGATCAGTTCTATCCGAGGGTTGGAATTGCAACGCTCGAATTGCTGGAGAAGCTCGGCGTACAAGTCGATGTTCCTGCGGGACAAACATGCTGCGGTCAGCCGATGGCTAATGCGGGATTCGGCGATCTTTCCGAAGGATGCCATCGTCATTTTCTGGATGTGTTTTCCGGGTATGAGCACATTGTGTCGCCATCAGGAAGTTGTGTGCTGCATTTGCGCGAGCACATGTCTGCAGAAACTCGGGAATCGTCTGCACTAAATATTTGGGAGCTCTGCGAGTTTCTCACCGACGTACTTCATGTCAAGGCATTAAAAGCAAGGTTTCCTCATAAGGTTGGACTTCATAACAGTTGTCATGCGCAGCGTGGCCTGCGTCTGTCGCAGATGTCGGAGCTGGTTGCACCCGACTATTCAAAGCCGCGCAAACTTCTTGACATGGTTGAAGGCATAACGCTTGTAACGCTCGCGCGCCCTGACGAATGCTGTGGTTTTGGAGGAACCTTTTGTGTGTCAGAGGAGGCCGTTTCGGTACGTATGGGCGAAGACCGGATTGCAGATCACATAAACAATGACGCTGCTTTTATTACCGGCACCGACATGTCATGCCTTATGCACCTCGATGGATTACTCAAGCGCCAAAAAAGTAATACGCAGGTGATCCACCTCGCCCAAATTCTTAATCATGAATGATAGTACCGTGATGCTGACCGTTTGAAATGATGGTGACCAATGACAAAGCGCATGCTGAGAACGCCTCGGCATTCAACAGAGATCGTGAACGGGTTTCGTGGCACGATGAAACGCTTTGGTTTGTGCGACAAAAGCGCGACAAGGCCGCGTGGCAGATTCCCGAATGGGAGCAGTTGCGAAACAGCGCATCGAGGATAAAGGAGCACGTGCTCGATAATCTTGCCGATCTCCTCATTGAATTTGAAACGCGGGCAAAAGAGAACGGAATCCAGGTGCACTGGGCCGCCGATGCCTCGTCGCTAAACAGACTCGTTCTCGAACTGATCAAAGGAGCAGGGGAGGAACGTATCGTCAAAAGCAAGTCGATGCTTACCGAAGAATGCGGGTTGAACGAGTTTCTGGGCAAGAACGGCCTTGAAGTGGTCGATACCGATCTCGGCGAACGCATTGTTCAGTTTGCCGGAGAGCCACCGAGTCATATCGTGCTGCCTTGTATTCACAAGAAGAAGGCTGAGATAGGTGAGCTGTTCCATCGGTTTCTCGGAACACAGGCTGGCGCGGACGATCCCGTGTACCTCACGGAAGCTGCG
>CBKWFZ010000274.1:0-5733 GCA_966673785.1 uncultured bacterium | reverse complement strand
CATTCTATTATTGAAGTCGCGATCACGCCCTGAACGCGAAAAAAACTATGGAAGAACCGGACAACATCATTCTTTACAACACCAGAATTTACGAAGAGGAAAACCTGTCGCCTGAAGAGTTTTTAACGAAGGTCAGCCGGGTTAAACGCATCAGAACATCCCGGGATCTGATGTTCACCTTTTTTCCGGCGACCCCGAAAGAGATGGACCGGAACTTTAAACTCTGGGAATTCTGCAACGGCAATACGAACGCGCTGAACTATGAGAATCACAAATATTTCATTCTCATGTTTCCGAAATGGTTGTATCTCTTTCTGCGGTACACGCCGCGCGAAAAGGTCGAAGATGCAATAGTCGTAGCGTTGACAGGACTCTATGCGGGCGATCCCGACCAGCGTTCCCGGATGGAGGCTACGCTGGAAAGAAGCCTGTACCTTCGCGTCAAGGAAAACTTCTACGAACATTTCAGCGACTTCGAAGATTTTACGTTTATCGTTGCCCAGGACTGGAAACTTGCGGACGATATCAATGACGAGTACTTCGAAAAACGCAAGAAGTTCATCTCCAGATTCGACTACTTCTTCCGCGACTTCTGCGGGAACGCCCTGATACTTCCCTTTGTCTATCCGATATACGACCCGCGTTTCGGTCAGAAATCGGCATTCTGCAAGACGAACTTCGAGGTCAGACTTGTAAACTCCTACTTCACCCGGAGTGACTGGAAGCGCATCGTGCAGGGTGAATCTTCCGACGAGCTTATCCGCATTGACAGCGAGGAGGAGCCCTGGGTAAACTGGATTCGCAACTACCAGCGCGCCAACCGGATCTCACGCTGATATTCCGGATTCCCTTCTTCTGAACGGTTGCACGCGTTCCGGTGACGTTTGCAGTGGTTTTTTCTAAGATCTTGCCTCGGGAAAATGAATATTTGCGTTTCCACCTGTTCGCAGGCAAACGGATTGACGCATGACCATACCGCGGCCACACCTCAGCTTCTGGCAGATCGTAAACATGAATGTCGGTTTTTTCGGCATCCAGTATAGTTTCGGGCTGCAACAGAGCAACATGACGCCGATATATACCTACCTCGGCGCACATGAGGACAAGCTACCGTATCTCTGGCTCGCGGGACCGATGACGGGACTATTAGTTCAGCCGTTTATAGGCGCCTGGAGTGACCGAACCCTCACGCGCATGGGACGAAGGACACCCTATTTTCTGGTAGGCGCTGTGATTTGCAGCATTGCCCTTTTTCTGATGCCGTTCAGCAGCGCGCTATGGATGGCGGCAAGTCTGCTCTGGATACTTGACGCTGCGAATAACGTCACCATGGAGCCGTATCGCGCATTTGTCAGCGACAAACTGGAGCCGCCTCAGCACTCACTGGGATTTCTGACACAAAGCGCTTTCACCGGTCTTGGTCAAACCCTCTCCTATCTCACGCCCACCATACTCGTTCTGCTGGGAATGAACCGTGATGCGGTTAATGCCCGAAACATTCCGCATATTACGATTGCCGCCTTTGTCATCGGCGCGGTATTCTCAGTTACAACAATCCTGTGGACACTACGTACAACGCGGGAGAATCCATTAAGCGATGAAGAAAGGGACAAGATCCGGAGGTTGCCTTCCGGAACAGGGCCTGTAGTGCGTGAAATCCGGGACGCGATACGCGAGATGCCGGCGACGATGAAGCAACTCTCCATCGTAAAACTGTTTCAATGGTACGCCATGTTCTGCTACTGGCAATACATCGCATTGTCCATTTCGACGACGTTCTATGAAACCACACGCCGTGATTCAAACGAATTCCGCGAGTCGGTGCTCATCGTCGGACAGGCAGGGGGCTACTACAATTTCATTGCATTCATCGCTGCCTTTGCGCTCGTTCCGTTTTCAAATCGTTTCGGCCCGCGTACCATGCATGCAGTCAGTCTTTTGCTGGGGGGAGCAGGAATGTTGTTTATTCCGGAAATTGAATCGCGTTTGCTTTTACTTATCCCGATGACGGGAATCGGAATTGCCTGGGCGAGCATGATGGGAAATCCCTATGTCATGCTTGCAGGATGTATTCCGGCTGAACGCACCGGCGTGTATATGGGAATTTTCAATATGTTTATCGTAATTCCCATGATGATCCAGATTTTCACCCTGCCGCTATATTACGACACGTGGCTTGGGGGCAACCCGGAAAACGTCATTCGACTCGCGGGGGCATTGTTGCTCTCGGGAGCAGTAGCAGTGCTTTTCGTCAAGGTAGCTGGTACTCCGCAAAAAATGTCAACACGGATCGTCGCCTCGCATTAGACTACAGAAAACATCGTGCACCAACAAGGTTACCAAAAAGCGATTGCCTTACTGAATGACTCGGTTAGCCCCGCAGGATTTCTCGCGAGCCCGCGTGAGCGAGACAATTACCGACGGGTCTGGACCCGCGATGGAATCGTAACGGGACTTGCGTCGCTTGTAGCCAGTGAGCCGGCTCTCTGCCAAACATTCCGGACCACATTGTGCACCCTGTTTGACCACCAGCATCCGCTCGGGTTCATGCCTTCAAGCGTTTCATCCGACGGTCATGCAAGTTATGGCGGAACCGTTGGCCGCGCCGATAATCCTTCGTGGAGCGTCATCGGTTTGTGTCTGTATGTACGCTACTGTAGTGACTTCGAACTTGTCACCAGGTACCGGCAACATGTGGAACGGTGCTTACATGTTCTGGACATATGGGAATACAATGGCAAACATCTCGTTTATGTTCCTCAAAGCGGTGACTGGGCGGATGAATACCACCATCACGGATACCTTTTATATGATCAGTTGCTGCGTGTCTGGGCGCTTCGTCTCGGGGGTCATCTGTTCGAACGTGAGGAGTGGATCAAACAATCGGAAACCATCACGGCCGTTATCCGGAACAACTTCTGGAACGATGAGCATCGTACCAGCTACGCGCCTAATCTTCGGCATCAGCTTGCCGGAGCGCCGGAAGATTTCTGGTTCGCGGGCTTCAATCCCGCCCGGATCTATCATCACTTCGATCTTGCCGCCAACGCGTTGGCACTTCTGCTTGGAATCGGCGACGAAAACCAGAATAGAACCGTCGTCGACTTTGTGCGTAGTCTCATAGAAAATTACGAGGGAATTGTGCCGGCTTTTCATCCATCCGTAGCGGCAACGGACTGGATGATGGCCGAACTTGAGAACAACTACGCATACGGCTTCCGGAATCACCCTGACGAGTTTCATAACGGCGGACTTTGGCCGGTGTGGAACGGTGTTTTCGCAGCCGGCCTGTCGCAGGTCGGTGAACAGGAACTGGCAATCCGCTTGACGAAAGCTATCCACGAGGCGAACGAAAGAGATGCCTGGAGCTTTAACGAATGTCACCACGGCGCTACCAGAAAACCAATCGGCGTTCCATTTTGCACTTGGAGTGCATCGGGCGCGGTTCTGGCCGAATGCGCAGTTAACGGAATTCATCTACCTTCATTCTGAATTATGCAGCGCGTTCAATTTCTGGCTATCGGGGAACTCCTTGCAGACCTAATTACCGCGGACTATATAGCGGACATTTCGCAGGCACGCGGTTTCCATCTGCATGCGGGTGGCAGTCCCGCCAACGTCTGTGCGAACCTGAAGTGGCTGGGCGTAGCGAGCGCGTTGGTCAGCTGTGTCGGCGACGACAGTCTGGGAAATTTCCTCGTGGAAGAAATCAAAAAGAGCGGAATCACTACCGAACATATTACGCGGAGCAAAACTCACCCTACTTCTCTCGTTCTCGTTTCGCGAAGTAATGCAACACCCGACTTTATTGCCTATCGAAGCGCCGATGCACAGTTAGGCGAGGTAGATGTTGCCCTGCTCCGGAATGCGTCAATCATACATACATGCGCGTTTGCATTAAGTCGTAATCCTGCGCAGCAACATATTCTTGACGCGCTGTCGTGGGCAGTCTCAAACGGTAAGACCATTTCCGTCGACTGGAACTTTGCGCCCGGTATCTGGACGAGTGATGGGAATGACATTTTCAATCAGATCTGCGCAATGCGTCCGCTGCTTAAAATCAGCATTGATGACATCTCGCGTTTTTGCGGACGTACCATGTCAATTGGCGAAGCGAGGGATTTCCTTTCAGAACTGGATGTCGAGGTGATCTGCCTTACTTGCGGAAAAGAGGGTGTGTGGTTCAAGCAAGGAAAGGAACCCTGGTCGTTTGAGCCGGCGATTCATGTAAACGACGTTGTCGACACAACCGGTGCCGGCGACGCCTTCTGGGCAGGATTCATTTTCTGTTACCTGCAAGGGAAAACGCTGAACGAAGCTGTGGTCAGAGGAATAACGATCGCTGCGAAAAAAGTGCAGACCATGGGACCGCTCTATTCACACCCTATATCGATCCTCGCTCAATCAACGTCGAAGGAAGCGTAAAGTCTCCCGAAGTTGTGTCGCCTTCGAGATAGCTGATCACCTTGCTGAATGCCAGCTTGCCGAGTTTATAACCACTCGTCTCCACGTACGTGATTTCCGGTGCGTAGAGCAAGGGAAAAAAACCGTTGCTGATTGCGAGCACGCCCACCTGATCCGGGTACTTAAGCCCAAGTGTTTGCAGACACTTCATCACACCAATCAGAATTTCGTCGCTCATACAAAAAACCGCGTCCGGCTTTCGGACTTCGGAAAAGGCTTCGTGAACGATATGCTCCGCGTCGGCGGAAGAACATGCTTCCCGAATTCTGATCCGGTCGTGCACCCCTTGATGCAGAAAGACTTCTTCAAAAGCTTTCACGCGATTTCCGGAAATAGACATCTTGAGATCACCGAACAAGGCGAGAATATTTGTTTTGTGTTTCTTCAACAGGTACTCAGCGGCTGTACGTGCCGCCTCCTCGTCGCCGACTCTCACTGAATACAACCCTTCGCCTGATGGTATCTTATCGAAAAACACCACCGGGATTTTGATCCTTGCAAGTTTATCAAACGTCACGGCCGTTGAACCGGGAACGACGCAGGCCAGTACTCCCCTGACCCTGCGTTGCTTGCATATTTTAACATTTTCCGCTTCAACTTCAGGATCGTTGCCGCTGAGAAGGATGATTACCGAAAACCCAAGCTTCCGACACTCTTCTTCAACAGCAGAAATAAACGAATCGTAGAAGAAGCCGGAAAGGTCGGGCACGATAACGGCTATCTCTTTGCTTTCACTGGTTCGAAGTCCGACTGCATTGAGGTTGGGCTCATAATCCAGTTTATCGGCCAGTTCAAGCACCTTCTGTCTCGTTGCCGGCGCGATATCCGGGTGATTTTTAAGGGCGCGCGATACCGTGGACGGACTCAGTTTTAAAATTTTGGAAATTTCGAGCAGGGTTGGTGCGGTTTTCATACATTTATCGCAAGCCGTGTACAGATTTGTCAGTATAATTTACGGTTCTTCATGGAGTTTAGTATCACCTGCCGCGAATTTAAATCACTTACTCCTCACGAACTCTATGCGATCCTCAGATTGCGCAGTGAGGTCTTTGTCGTTGAACAACAATGCGTCTTTCTTGACGCCGACAACCTCGATCAGTTTTGTGAGCACTTCATGGTTCATGACGGCAACGGAAGGCTCGCCGGATACACACGCCTCGTACCGCCTGGAATCACCTACAGCGAGATGTCTATCGGAAGGGTGGTGAGCCATCCCTCTGCCCGAAAGAGCGGCGTGGGCCGGCTCGTAATGAATGAGAGTATTTCGTT